>CAMHDX010000097.1 GCA_946183895.1 uncultured Porphyromonadaceae bacterium
TGTGTCAAAATGCAAAAGTCAAAATTCTTGCCGCAGCTGGTGCTGAAGTTCCTCTACGAGGCACAGATAACTCGCTCACTATTCTGCCGCCCCTAACGGGGCTATACTTGATTTTGGTGCTGGTGTACAGGGGTTTACACCCCTGCCTAAGCCCTTGTCACCCCTAACGGGGTTCTTTGGTTCTGACCCTTGCGTTTTTTACGTCAATTCACGTTAGGTTTTACGCATTTCACGTGAGTGAATTGTGAATTGGGTTTACCGCTGGTTGAAGAGGGAGCGGGCGAGGGCGGCGGGGGCGGTGGCGCCGGCATCGGCGCGCACGGCGGTCAGCACCTTGATGACGCGGTTGAGGCTCGGCTCGTTCTTGAGCAGCACCGTGTTGTCAGCCGCGAGCAAATACATCAGCGGATAGCCCGGCACATAGTAATCCTCGCCGTCATACAGACCCTTGCTCCAACCCTTGACAAGCGGCTGAGCGACAGGATTGCGCCGCCACGCCTTGGCGTCGTCGCCGCCATAGACGGCGAACACCGTCAGCTCCGACCGCTCCACCATGCCCATGATGAGCTCATCGCCCACGATGCGCTCCATCACATGATGGCAGTCGTCGCACTCAGGGTCGTAAAACAGGACCAATTTGTACTGAGTTGACAAGTCATTGACACACACCTCGCGGTAGTCCATGTCCACATAGCGGATGGGCGCGGCGATGGTGCCGATGCGGTTCTTGCGCAGGTCATCGAGCAAGAGGTGGGGACGCACCCGCTCGTCGGCAGTGAGCGCCGAGCAAGTGTCGGCATGCTCCAGCATCATCGTCATCATCTCCTCGCAGTAGAGCGTGTCGGTCACGTCGAGCAAGTGACGCTCAGCCCACTCGAGGTTTTGGACATAATTGTCATGCTTGGTCGCGATGGCATTCATGAGGTAGTTGACCAAGATAGCCGCGTCGCGGTGCGGGCGCAGCTCAACCTGCGACCACACCAGGGCGAGGTTGCCCGGTTGGAGCAAGCCCTGTTGAGCGCTCACACTCAGCACGATAGCCAGTGTTGCCAGTAGTGTAGCAATACGTTTCATAGTTGTTTAGATTTCAGCATTTTTTGCAAAGTTAAGTCAGATTGCGTAAATTTGCACGACAATAAGCGTAAAAAATGAAAAAAACACCCAAAACCAACGTGTGCCGCCTGCTTGACGCAGTCCACATCGCCTATAGTACGATAGCGTACGAAGTCGACGAGAACGACCTGAGCGCCGAGCACGTTGCGGCGAGCATAGGCATGGACCCGGCAATGGTGTTCAAGACACTGGTGCTCAGGGGCGACCGCACCGGGCTGTTTGTGTGCGTAGTGCCTGCCGCCGCGACCGTCGACCTCAAGAAAGCCGCGCGCGTGAGCGGCAACAAGAAAGCCGAAATGATAGCGATGAAAGAGCTGCTGCCCGCCACCGGATACATACGCGGCGGGTGCTCCCCCATCGGCATGAAGAAACCACTGCCCACGTTCTTCCACTCCACCTGCATGGAGCACGCGACGATAAGCGTAAGCGCCGGGCAGCGCGGCATGCAGGTCGTGCTGTCGCCCGAGGCGCTCGTCACCTACGTTGGCGCAACCGTTGCCGACATCGTTTAACCACTGCAGTATACATACAGCAAGCACAGATGAACACATTCGGACAGATATTCAGAGTAACCACCTTCGGCGAATCGCACGGTGTGGCGCTGGGCGGCGTGATTGACGGCGTGCCACCGCGCGAGCCCATCGACACCGACGCCCTGCAGCGCTACGTGGCGCGCCGCCGCCCGGGGCAGTCGTCGCTGACCACCGCGCGCAACGAGAGCGACACCGTGGAGCTGCTGAGCGGCATCTACCACGGGCTGACGCTCGGCACCCCCATCGGCTACATAATCCGCAACAGCGACCGGCACAGCGACGACTACGACGCCATCGCCCGCTGCTACCGCCCCAACCACGCCGACTACACCACCGAGGCACGCTACGGCATACGCGACCCGCGCGGCGGAGGCCGCAGCAGCGCCCGCGAAACCGCCGCCCGCATGGTCGCCGGCGGCATAGCGTCGCAGATGCTCGCACGGCGCGGCATCACCATCACGGCATACACCTCGGCGATAGGCCCTGTGCGGTGCGAAAAGCCATACACCGCGCTCGACTTGTCGGCAGTTGACAACAACGCCGTGCGCTGTCCCGACGCCGACACGGCTGCGCGGATGGCGGCAGCCATCGAGCAGGCGCGCGGCGAAGGCGACACCATAGGCGGCGCGGTGACCTGCGTGGTGAGCGGCATGCCCGCCGGAGTGGGCAACCCCGTGTTCGGCAAGCTCAACGCCCTGCTCGGTAGCGCGATGCTCAGCATCAACGCCGCCAAGGCGGTCGAGGTGGGCGACGGGTGGGAGCTCGCCCGCGCCCGCGGCAGCGAAGTAATAGACCCCTTTGCCGTGACCGCGGGTGGCGACATCATCACCACCGCCAACCACAGCGGCGGCATCCAGGGCGGCATCAGCAACGGCAACGACATCATCGTGCGCGTGGCATTCAAGCCCGTGGCGACACTAATGCGCCCCATCGACACCATCGACACCGAGGGCAACGCCGTGACCCTCGCGCCCCGCGGCCGCCACGACGCGTGTGTGGTGCCGCGCGCCGTGCCCATCGTGGAGGCAATGGCGGCAATCGCCCTGCTTGACAGCCTGCTGGCAAGCAACAAATTCACAACCAATAATGGAGAAACAATTCAGTAAGACCTTTTACCTTGCCGCCGGCGAGTGCGATGCCCAGGGACGCATGCCGGTGACACTGCTCGTGAGCAGATTGATAGAAATCGCCTCGCTGCACGCCAACTCGTGGGGAGTGGGCTATCGCGACCTAATAACCGACCAGCGCGGCTGGGTGCTGTCGCGCCTGACCATCGAGATGACCGAGTGGCTCACCGTTGACCGCGACTACACCATCGTGACGTGGGTCGAGACCTACAACCGCCACTACTCACAGCGCTGCTTTGAGGTCATTGACACCCTGAGCGGCACCACGCTGGGCTACGCCCGCACCATCTGGATGGTGCTCGACATTGAGCACCGCGTGGGCGTAGACATCACCGCGCTGGAGAGCCTGCGCGACAAGGCGTGCGACCGGCCCTGCCCCATCGCGCCCCAAAGCCGCCTGCGCCCCATCACCACCGCCACGCGCACCACACACTACACGGTGCGATATGCCGACTGCGACTTCTACCGCCACATGAACACGGTGCGCTACGTTGAGTTGCTCATCAATCAGTTTGATTTGTCATTTAATGACAACCACCCGCTGCAGCGGTTAGAGATGGCGTTCCCGGGCGAGACGCGCTACGGCACCGAGTTGAGCGTAGTGATGGACGAGAGCGAGCCCTGCGACGTGCGCATGCAGCTTGACGACGCCGAGGGCGCCACCCACGTCAGGGCGCGGCTCGTGTTCAAATAGTCATGCCGGCGGCGCAACTGTGAACTGTTGTTAAATTCTTGATGATTCGCGAGAATTTGACTAACTTTGCCAATTCAATGGACAAGACATGATACAAGCGATAATTCCGGACCCCAAAATTGAACGCCTGCGCGCGCTGATAAACGGCACCAACGACATTGTCATCACGTGTCACATGTCGCCCGACGGCGACGCCATGGGCTCGACACTGGGCTTGTGCCACGTGTTGCAGCGTCTCGCCAAGAACGTGCGTGTGGTTGTGCCCGACATGATACCCAAGTCATTGTTCTTCTTGCCCGGCATGCGCGATGTGTACATCTACACCAAGCATGAGGCGCGCGCCAGGGAGGCGATTGCAGGCGCCAAGCTGATATTCTGTCTTGACTTCAACACGCTGGCTCGCATTGACCGTCTCGCCGAGCCCATACGCCTGAGTCGCGCCAAGCGGGTGCTCATTGACCATCACCTCGACCCCGACGACGACTTTGACCTCGCCATCTCGATGCCCGAGGCTTCGAGTACGTGCGAGCTGGTGTTCAGGATGCTGATGCAGATGCACATGCTCAATATGGTAGACCGCCGTGCAGCCACCTGCCTGTACACCGGCCTGATGACCGACACCGGCAACTTCACCTACAGCACCGAGAATCCCGAGGTGTTTGAGATTGCCGCCGCATTAGCGCGGCGACACATTGACACCAAGGCGATTTACAACATGGCGCTGAACACCTTCAGTGCCGACTGCCTGCGCCTGCAGGGCTATGCCATCGCCGAGAAGATGCAAGTGTTCGCCGAGCAGCACGCCGCGCTCATCACGCTCACGCAGGACGAGCTCAAGCGTTTCAACTACCACCGTGGCGACACCGAGGGGCTGGTGAACAAGCCCCTGTCGATACCCGGCGTCAACTGGGTGATGTTTCTGCGCGAGGATGCCGAGTACATCAAGGTGTCGTGCCGCTCGGTGGGCGACTTTGCGGTGAGCGACATCTGCGAGCGGTACTTCAACGGCGGCGGCCACACCAATGCCGCCGGCGGGGACTTCAGGGGCACGATGGACGAGGCGGTGGGCATCTTCTACAGCATCATCGCCGACTGCGACGACGAGAGCGAGTTGCCCGCAGGCGAGGCTCAGGGCGAGGAGCTGCCGGCAGCCGATTTTGAGTTCACGATTGAATAATTTTAATATACACTATGAGATATACCAGACTATTGATTTACGTGCTGCTGGCAGCCGTGATAGGCACCCTGGCAGCGTGCAGCAAGGGCGAATCGTATGCCGACCGCCTGAACAAGGAGCGCAATGCGGTCAACGCCTTCCTGCGCCGTCAGCGCGTGGTGAACGAGGTGCCCGAGGACAACAAGTTCGAGATGGGCGAGGACGCCCCCTTCTATCGCATTGACCCCGACGGCAACGTCTACATGCAAGTGCTTCATGCCAGCGACTTGGAGACCGATTCCGCTACCCTATCCATGCCGATATACTTTCGCTACACCCGCTACAACATCCTGCAGTGGTACAGCGAGGGAGTGTGGCGCACCTACAGCGACAACGCCACCGACAACATGAGTGCCTATTCAGCCTACTTCAACTTCAATGACTACACGCTGCCCGTGTCGTCGCAGTGGGGCTATGGCATACAGTTGCCGCTGGAATTCCTGGGCGTAGAGGGCACCGAGGTGCGACTGGTGGTCAAGTCGCAATACGGTTTCACCAACGAGATCAGCTACGTGCTGCCGTTCTTGTT
>CAMHDX010000098.1 GCA_946183895.1 uncultured Porphyromonadaceae bacterium
AGGCGAACAATATCGAGCCGCAGCATGAGGTGTTGATACGCGTGATCAGCTACTACCGCGCGGCGAGCAAGGACGACCTGTTCCGCATGATAGGCTCAGGCGAGGTCACACTTGACGACAAGACCCTGCAACGCATCACAGGTCACAAAAAAGGCCTGCTCGACCGTCTGTTGAATCGCACCCCCTTCGGTTCCCGCAAGAAGAAAGAGCGCGACGCTGACACCGAGGTTAACACCATCACCAAGGGCGACGAGGTTGACGTCAAGAAGACCTACGTGTTGCGCACCGTTGACGGCGTGGCAAACTATCAACTGGGCGACTGCTGCCACCCCATCCCGGGCGATGATGTGGTAGGCTACGTCGACGAGAACAACCACGTGATTGTCCACAAGATGGACTGCCCGCGCGTGATGAAACTCAAGGCCAACTACGGCGGACGCCTCGTGCAGACACGCTGGGAGGAGGGTAGCGCCCGCTTCCTGGCAAGCATCCACGTTGAGGGTATTGACAACCAGGGCGTGCTGCAGCAAATCATCAACATCATCTCCACCACGATGCTGATTAACATGCGCCGCCTCAACATCGAGGCTCACGAGGGCATCTTCCACTGCGACCTCGACGTGATGATTAGCGACGCCAAAGTGTTGACCGACCTGTGTCAACGCCTGCGTGGTGTGGAGGATGTCAAGCAGGCGGTGCGGACCAGTTAAAACAATTCACAATTCACAATGCACAATGCAGAATTCACAATTCACAATGCACAATGCAGAATTCACAATTCACTATTCTTAATTCGTAATTCATCACGTCTATTTACGTCTATTTACGTCTATACAAGGTGTAATTCATAATTCGGGCCATGGGGCTCAAGTAAAGAGATGAAATTCAAATACGACAAAAACACGGTAGTGCCGCTGTTCATGATGCTGGTCGCGATAGTCGTTGTTGCCACCGCACTGATAGTCACCAACAAGGAGTTGCGGATGGGGTACGACTTTGACTACTACCAGCGATGGAACTACGGCACACTGGTGAGCGACCGGACGTTTGACGCCTGCTACACCGGCGATACGGTTGCCGAGATCACCCGCTCGATACGCGAAGACTTTATCCCCAAAGCGATGCGCGAGCCCGATGTAGAGAGCGAGGTGCTCGCCGCGCACCCCGGGCTGAGTCACGCGGTCAAGACCACGCTGCGACAGATGTACACCAGCGGCATTGCCGACAGCAACCTCACCGCCGCCATCCATGCCGATTCGATATCGCGCGTGTCGATACAAGACGCCACCGGCGTGTACATTCCCACCGACACCGCCAGCCTGCTCACGCCCGAGAAAGCCGAGACCATGCTCGCGTTCGCCCACAGTCTGCCGGTTGACGAGGCGGCACTCCTGATAGAGCCCAACGTGCACCTGGACACGCTCAACAACGAGCGATTGCTGCAGACCGCCACCGAGAACGCGCTATACATCAAGCAAGTCACCAAGGGCGACATCATCATCGAGAACGGCGTAATCATCACCCCCACCATCTACCACGTGCTCAAGTCGTACTACAACGACATGGAGCGCGACGTGCACGACAGCCACATAGCCGGCGCCGGCAGACAAGTGATGATAGGCAAAGTAGCCATCGTGGCGCTGCTGATGCTGACGCTCTACCTGTACCTATACTCGATGCGGCCCAAGTATTTGACCGAGACCAAGCGGTTCCTGTTCATGCTGCTGCTGTTGAGTGTCGCCGCCGCGCTGGCGCTGTACGCCATCACACATGCCCACAACTACCGCTACGTGATACCGCTGGCGGTGGTGCCCATTGTGGTGACAATCTTCTTCGACTCGCGCACGTCGTTCGCATGCCACCTGACGCTGGTGCTGATAACCGCGCTTGTGGTTGGCGACCGCGTTGAGTACATCTTAATGCAGCTGGTAGCCGGCTTTGTCGCCATCGCCTCGATGCAAGAGTTGACCCGCCGGTCGCAGATGGTGCGCTGTGCCGCCAACGTGTTTGTCGCGTACACACTGATGTACATCGCCGTGGTGATGATGCGCGGCGGGGACATGACCCAAGTATTCACGAGCGCCGCATCCACCACGCCGTCGCTCGACGCGTTCGAGTGGACCGTGATTAAATACTTCGCCGTCAACTGCGTGACGCTATCCTTCTCCAGCATTCTGATATTTGTGATTGAGCGGGTGTTCGGGTTCACCAGCACGGCGACGCTGGTCGAGTTGACCGACATCAACACACCGCTGATGCGCACGCTCAGCGAGAAGTGCCAGGGCACATTCCAGCACTCCATCCAAGTGTCGATGATAGCCAGTGAGGTCGCGCTGCGCATTGGCGCCAACGTGCAGCTGGTGCGCGCCGGCGCCATGTATCACGACATCGGCAAGATTAACAATCCCGCGTTCTTCACCGAGAATCAGATGGGCGTCAATCCGCACGACGCGCTGATGCCCGAGCAGAGCGCCCGCATTGTCATCGCACACGTGACCGACGGCGTGCAGATGGCTCAAAAGGCCAACCTGCCACGCGTGATCATTGACATGATACTGCAGCACCACGGCAGGGGGCTAGCCAAGTACTTCTACGCGACCGCGTGCCAGGCCGCCAAGAGCGAGACCGACGTCGACCGCTCAATATACACCTACCCCGGTCCCAATCCGCAGACCCGCGAGGCTGCGATACTGATGATGACCGACGCGTGCGAGGCAGCGGTCAAGAGCATCACCGAGCCCAACGACAAGAATATCCGTGACATGGTCACACGCGTGATTGACGGGCAAAAGGCCGACGGACTGCTCAACGAGGCGCCCATTACGCTCAGCGAAATCGAGACCGTGAAGACCGTGATCACCGAGCGGCTGCGCTCGTCAGCCTCTGCCCGCGTGTCGTACGCACCGGTAGCCGCCCAAGCCGCCGCCCAAGCCGCCAATCAGCCAACACCAACCCAATCAGACCAATGATACTGACCATAATCGCCATACTGCTATTCGCGCTCGCGGTGGGCTTCACAGTCTATCCGCGTTACTACGCGCCGTTGTGTGCGTACGCCGGTTTGCTGGCATTGCACATGAGCTACAGCATCTATGTGAGCACGCCGTACCTCTGGTTCTGGGCGGTAGCGGCGGTGATTGCCGCGATGATCTACCGATTAGTGCCCGAGGGCGAGCCCGATGGTAGGCGCGTGAGCAACGTGTACATCACGCTCGGCGCGATAGCCGGCGCGATGCTGGGCATCCTTGTCGAGCCACGGCTGATGGTGCTGGGCACGATAGTAGGCACGGCGCTGGGCGTGATGGCGTACTCGAGCACGCCCGCCGGCGTGTGGTTGCGCACCTCGTGGCGCACCCTCGCGCAGTACTATGCCGCCAAGGGACTCCCCACCGTGGTTACAATCTCAATCATCGGAGTGGCGGTGATGGGGGTTATTTCTTAATTCTTAATTCACAATGCACAATTCACAATTCACAATACGAAATGCTTAATTTCAAACGACTGTTAATAAATATTCTGCTGATTGCTACCGGTTGTGGCATAGCGCTCGCGCAGCAGAGCAAGATTGAGGTGCGCCCCGTCGACTTTGACCACATTCGCCAGGTGACGATGAGCGCCAAGAACGAGTACTACTTCCCCAAGCTGTTGAGGATGTTCACCGGCAACGACACCACCAAGTTCAAGCTGGAGCATGCCCGCAACCTGTACTACGGCTACACGTTTCAGGAGGACTACGACCCCCTGCGCGAGAGCGTGTACTCCAGCCGCGTTGAGGACCTGTACTATCAGGACAAGCACACACGCGTGGAGCTGGACAGCATCGAGCACTACGCCGACCTGTCGCTTGCCGACAACATCTTTGACCTCAACCAAATGACCTATCAAATCTTTGCGTTGCACGAGAAGAAAAAGTTCCAGAAGGAGACGATAAGGAAGTTCCGCCTGGACCGCATCATCGCCGCCATCATGAGCAGCGGACGCGGCACCAAAGACGCGCCCTGGGTGGTAATATCGCCCGACCATGAGTACAACATCGTGAACTTTCTGGGCTATCGCGCCATCGGCCACGAGACCAGCGACGACGGCATAGACCGCATCACCGTTGAGCCCCGCCCGGGCAAGACGGCGACCGAGTTCTACTTTGACCTGCGCCGCGCCCTGCAGGTTGCCGCTGTCAAATATCCCGACTGAGCCGGCATGGCAGACACCCTGATAGTCATCACCGGTCCCACCGCCTCGGGCAAGACCGACCTCGCCATTGCCGTTGCCAGGCTGTTGGGGTGCCACATCATCAACGCCGACTCACGGCAGGTGTTCCGCGAGATTCCGATATGCACCGCGGCGCCGACGACCGAGCAGTTGGCAATGGTACCTCACCACATGGTGGGGACACGTAGCGTCACCGAGGCGTACAACGCGTCGCAATATGAGCACGATGTGCTGCGGTTGTTGCCGTCGCTGTTTGCCCGCGGTGGAGGTCGCGCCGTGATGTGCGGCGGCTCAATGATGTATATTGACGCGGTGTGTCGCGGCATCGATGCCATGCCCGATGTCAAGCCCGAGGTGCGCCAAGCCGTACTCGACGACCTGCACGAGCAGGGTCTGGAGGCGTTGCTTGACGAGCTGCGACAACGCGACCCTGCATATCACGCCATCGTGGACCGCGCCAACCCGCGGCGTGTGGTACACGCGTTGGAGCTGTGTCGCCAGACCGGCGGCACGTACACCGCCCTGCGCCTCGGCATCAAGCACGACCGCCCGTTCAACATCGTGAAGTTTGCCCTGGATGTGCCGCGCGACCAACTGTTTGAGCGCATCAACGCCCGCGTTGACGCCATGATAGCCGCCGGGCTTGTGGAGGAAGCGCGCGCCATGCTGCCGCTACGCCACCTGCAGGCACTCAACACGGTGGGGATGAAGGAGATGTTCGCCTATCTGGACGGGCAGTGGGACCTGCCTACCGCAGTCGCGCGGCTGCAAAAGAACACGCGCGTGTACGCCAAGAAACAGCTCACATGGCTACGCCGCGACCCCGACATCACATGGCTGTCGCCCGGTGAGGCGTTGTCCACCATCCTGGGCAGTACCGGACTTAACGATTAGCTACATTGTCAGACGCCATATTTCCCAAAAAATGGTTCCCGAAAGGCAGTTTTGGGGCGGTATAATTTTGATTTATCAGAATAAAGCTGCAAGATAGCAACAAC
>CAMHDX010000099.1 GCA_946183895.1 uncultured Porphyromonadaceae bacterium
GAACGTTGAGCGGGCACGGCGCGGCGCTCCGCTCCATGCCTCCTTGAGTTCGAGGGCGACGGTGACGGTGTACTTGTTACCGTTGACAAATGTCGGTGCCGAGCAGTAGTCGGTGGCGAGCGTGAGGCTCTGACCGCTGTTGTCGTGCCAGCCGCGCAGCGTGCCGTCGAAGTAGTAGCCTGTGACTTTGACCACAGCCCCCGCGGCGGGGATGTCAAAGCCGGCAGCCAAGTCGATTGCCGCGATGAGGCTCTCGACATCGGTGATGTCGCCGGTGGGTGTGGCGGTGACCGCGCTCAGCGCCGGCGCGGTGGTGCCGTTGTCGAGCGTGGCGATGGTGCTCACGAGCGCGTCGCCGGCGGTGAGACCGGTGGCGTCCATGTCGAGGCGTGCCCAGGTGCCGGCCTCATCGGTGACGTAGGCGTGCCCGTTGTTGTCGCTCACGGCGACCACACGCAGGGCGTTGCTCACGTGGTACTCGTTGCCCTCGTCGAGGGTGAGTACGGTGGCGAGCGTGTAGGCGTCAAACGGAGCCTCGTCGCGCAGGTAGCCGCCCTCGCCGGCGTGTGCCACGGTGACATCAATGTTGGCCTCGTCGTAGGTGGTGCCGTCCTGGCCGACGATTGACTTGCAGTCATAGAACATATCATCGGAGCTTGTGACGTTGCTCATGTCCCAGCCGTCGCCGATGAAGACGGCCTGCAAGCCGGTGCAGCCGCTGAACATCTGCATCACGTTCTTCACGGTCGAAGTGCTCCATGAGCTCAGGTCAAGGCTGCCGAGGCTCGCGCAGCCGTAGAACATGTCGTAGAAGTCGGTATAGTATGACGTGCCGCCGTCAATGCCCGCGAAGTCCCAGCCGTCAACATTGAGGCTCGTCAGCGCGGAGCAGCCGGCAAACATGTTGTTGAAGGACAGGCCGCTCGAGGTGTCCCAGCCGCTCAGGTCGAGCGAGGTCAACGACTCGCACCCGGCGAACATATAGGTGAAATAGGTGTTGGCGGCCAAGTCGAGGTTCTCGATGCCGAGGATTTCCCCGAGGGCTGTGCAGTAGTCAAACATCGCGCTGGTGGTGGTCACGCTCGACGTGTCCCAGCCTCTCAGGTCGAGGCTCGTCAACTTGTCGCATCCGCCAAACAAATCAATCATCCTCTCAACCTTGCCGGTGTTCCAGCGGCTCACATCGAGGCTCTCTAACGAGTTGCAGCCGTAGAATATGCCGCCCATGTTTGTCACCTTGCCGGTGTCAAAGTTCTCGATGCCGATGATCTCTGTCGTGTTGTTGCAACCCGAGAACATATATCCCATGTTAGTCACCTTGCTTGTGTTGAAGTGGCTCACGTCTATTGATGTGAGCTGTTGGGCGTCCGAGAACATGCTAAACATGTCGGTCACCTCGCTCGTGTCGAGATATTCGATGCCGTCGAGCGTTTCCAGATAGTACAATGAGAACCACTCAACTGTGTTCGTGGGCTTGACGGCAGCGAACGACGGTTGGATTTTCACCGCTGTGGCTTTGTATGACAGTGCGCTCGCCCACGTCGGGCCCTCGTATGTGCCCGTCGGTTCAGTGACCGCCGTGCCGTACCAAACGTTGGAAACGGTCACCGGCTCGGTGGCTCCGTCGGGCGTGAACTCGGTGTCGGCGGTGATGTTGGTGTCGCTCTGCAGCAGATAGGCGGTGGTAGTCGTCGCGTCATAGATGACATAGGGCTGCGTGCCCAGGGCGATGTCCGCGCCGCGCCGCAGGTAGCCGCCCGCGCCGTAGTGGGCGTTGGTCTTGTCAATCACGTTGCTGTCGAGCGTGGTGCCGTCCTCGCCCACGATTGCCGTGCAGCCGGTGAACATATTGCCGGACGATGTGACGTTGGCGGTGCTCCACAGGTTGCTCACCGTGACGCTTTGCAGTTGCTTGCAGCCGTTGAACATACCGCCCATGCTCGTGACGTTGCTCGTGTAGAAATTGCTCAGGTCAAGCGAGGTTAGACCGGAGCAGCCGAGGAACACGCTGATCATCTGCGTGGCGTTGCGGGTGTCGAACCGGCTCACGTCGAGCGTGGTCAGTGCCGAGCAGTTGCGGAAAGCACTGTTGAAGTTCGCGATATTGCCGGTGTTCCAGCGGCTCACGTCAAGCGACGTCAGCCCCGTGCAGTTGAAGAACATGCCGGCGATGTTTGTCACCTTGCCGGTGTCCCAGCGCGACACATCGATGGTAGTGAGCAGTTTGCAGCCGTAGAATGTGTCCTCCATCGAGGTGACCTTGGCGGTGTTCCAGGTGCTCACGTCGAGGCTCGTGATGTTGTAGCAGTTGTAGAACATATATCCCATGCCGGTGACGTTGGCTGTGTCCCAGCCGCTCAGGTCGAGGGCACCCAGCGCTCGGCAGTCATAGAACATATAGCCGAAACTGCCACAGTTGGCGGTGTTCCATCCTGCGATGTCGCTCTCGATGCCCGCCAGTTGTCGGCAGTTATAGAACATATAACTCATTGACTCGACATTGCGCGTGTCGAAGTTCTCCAGACCCGTGATCTCCGTGAGGTAGGTGCAGTTGAAGAACATGTCATCCATGCGCGTGGCGTTGCTTGTGTCGAAGTGGCTCACGTCGATGCTCCGCAGGTTGGTGCAGTTGTAGCACATATTGTTGAAGAAGTCGGCCTTGCTCGTGTCGAGGTTCTCCGCTCCGATAATGGTGTTGAGCCTTGTGAAGTTGTAGTACCAGCCGTAGAGGTTGGTGGGCTGTACCTCGGCGAACGACGGCTCGTAGACCACGGTGTAGCACGTGGTGCGTGCCGACGACCCCCATGCCGGCGTGGTCATGCCGCTACGTCTGCCGGTCACCTGCTCGCCTTTCCACACTCCGCGCACGTAGTAGCTGCCTGTGGGCTCGTCCTCCGGCGTGAAGTAACTTCCCACGGTGATGTCCTCGCTGCGGTTGGTGAAGTAGAGGCGCGTGCTCGATGAGCCGTTGTACTCCACCAGCACCACCATCGGGGTGAGTTGCTGCTCTCGGGCGGTCCACCCCTCGGGGATGCCGCTCGGGCTGTCGGTGGGCCAGCCGGTCATGCCGCGCTTGGTGATGAAGGTGCCCGCAGGGGCGACATCCTCAAGCCAGTTGAGGGTGCAGTCCTCGGCGCTGATGTCGGTGGCGAGGCACTCGACGCGGTTGAGGCTCGTGCAGCCGCTGAACATCATCATGTAGCAGTGGTCGGCGAGGGTGGCGGCGGGCAGTTTGGGTGCCGTCTGCAGGCTTGTGCAGCCCATGAACATCTCGCTGTAGCAGCCGCTTGCGAGTGTCGTGGCGGGCAGCGCGGGCGCTTCGGTGAGGCTCGTGCAGCCCATGAAGATGCCGTCGTAGCACATGTTGCCAAGCGTGGTGGCGGGCAACGCCGGAGCGTTGACCAGACTGGTGCAGCCGTTGAACATAAACGTGTAGGCGCCCTCGGCATTGCTCAGGTCGGTGGCGGGCAGCGCGGGAGCGGTCTCGAGGCTGGTGCAGCCGGCAAACATGTCGTCGTAGCAGTATTCACCCAGCGTCATTGCCGGCAGCGCCGGCGCGCGGGTGATGCCCTCGCAGCCGTTGAACATGAAGGCGTAGCCGTAGGCGGGCACGCTCGTGGAGGGCAGCACGATGTCCTCCGTCGGGTGGTTGCGGATGGTGGTGTTCGGCTCCCAGTCGGGTGTGCAGAACACACCGGCGAGGCCATACTCGGCGGTGAACGCCGACTTGTCGGCGAAGACCTCGCCGCTGATGAGGCTCATCATGTTGCCGTAGGCCATCACGTTGTCGCTGGCGAGGATGTGAACACCGGTGCCGTACTCGTCGTTGATCGAGCCCGCCGAGCCGCGCAGGCGCACCTTGTCGCCCTGGTTGAGCGCAATCTCGATGGGGTCGGCGCTGCTGGCGGTCCATGTGGTGCCGTCAAGGCTGTACTCCATCGTCAGGCCGTTGGGGTTGACGATCGAAACCGTGCCGGCGGCCTCGGCCTCGAGCGTCAGTGGCTTCTCCCCGGGGCTGAGCGTGGGCTCGGGGATGGGAGATCCGTCGGCGACGACAGTCCAGCCGCTAGGGCACGAGCCGCTGTTGCTCATGGTCTTCCACTGGTTGCCGCTCATGTCGGGAGCGGCGATGAGCGTGCCGGTGCTGCTCACGCCCAACAGCCAGCAGTAGGTGGCGTAGTTCGACGAGGTGTTGTAGACGGCGAGGCAGCGCACTTGGCGCAGGCTCGAGCAGTTGGTGAACATGTAATAGTAGCAGTAACCTGTGAGCGACTGGGCTGGCAGACTGGGCGCGCGGCGCATCTCGGTGCAGGCGCTGAACATACGCGCGTAGCAATAGTTCGTCAGCGTGGTTGCCGGCAACAGCAGTTCATTGCTCGGGTGGCTGCGCAGGCGGCCGTAGCTTTCGCCGAACAGGTAGGAGAACGTGTAGCTCTCGGTCAGCGTGGTGAGCGTCTCATAGCCCGTGGAGCTGATGAGGCTCATGATGTTGCCGTAGGCGTAGAAGTTGCCGGTCGACTTGATCGTGGTGCGACCCGATGATGACTGGTAGTTGCTGTTGGCGTAGGCGGCGTTGTCACCGCGCAGGCTCACCTTGTCGCCGGCAGTGAGCTCCATGCTGATGGGGTTCGCGTCACTCGCGGTCCATGTAGCCCCGCCGTCAATGCTAAACTCGATGGTGAGGCCCAGCGGATTGCTGACGGTGATGGTTCCGTCGTCAATCGCCTCAAGCGTGAGCGGCGTCGACGTCATGTCGGCGGCTCGTGTCGCCGCGCCTGTGAGTAGCAACGCCAGGAGTAGTAAAAGTTTTTTCATAATTCCTTAATCTGGTTAATGTGAATTGTAGCTGATAGCGACAAATTTAGCAACAATAATGCATGTAGACATCACCGCTTAGACCCATTTTGACGAAGTGCCCGCCACGGGTGATGACACCCCCTGCACGCTTGACGAATGCTCCACACTACCTGATATAGCGTTGCTTCTATGTGCCCCCTCCATGAATACGAGTATACCAGCCCGCAACGTTGCCAAACTCGGCAAAAATCCCGACTTTGGTGACAACCTATGGGACTGCCCGCAACCAATACTCCTACATGGCACAAAGCCAAGTCACCATGGACGACCTGTTTGCTTGAGGTTGACTACTTGCCGCCCTTGTGACGGTTGCAGTCTCGGCAAAGCATCTGGCAGTTCTCAATGACC
>CAMHDX010000100.1 GCA_946183895.1 uncultured Porphyromonadaceae bacterium
CAAAGTGCTAAATTCAGAACTGCTATCAGCATCGCGACTCACAAACACGATAGTAGCGTTGGTGGTCTTCATCTCCACAGGTGCGGCCTCCTTGAAGGTGGCACTGACGAGCACGTTGCTGGCGGGCATCACGAAGGTGTTGTTGGCACTCACCTCAACCTCGTTGGCATTGCCATCAAGTACGGTGATAGCCTCAAGTTCATAGCCCTGAGCCGGGGTGACGGTCAGAGAGACGATCTCGCCCTCGGCAGCCTCAGCCTTGTCGGCCTCGACGGTACCATTAACAATCTGCTCGTCAATCTCGATAGCATACTTGGTAACAGGCTCAGTGCTGGTTGCCCACTCGATGTCAATGCCATCAAGATAGATAGCACCGCTCTTGGAGCGGATACCAACGTAAGCGTAGTCGCCATCAACAGTCAACTTGCTGACACTGTTAGTAGCATCGTCAATATTGAATTCATCGAGCAGGGTGCCCTGCTTGCTGCTGTCGTAGAGGTCGCTCGCTGCGGTGTAAGCGGTGTTGCTACCATAGATGCTCACCGTGCGGGTTGCAGAGGTGTTGGTGTTCCACTTCAGGGTCACGCTCTTGACGTTACCAACCGAGCTGGTGCTCACGATACCATCAACGTTCTTGTTTGAGCGTAGCTGGATTGCCTCATTGCCACCGGCAGTGCTACCGGCATAGACGGTTCCGGATGCGCCTTCAACATTAGTCCACGCTGTATAGGTAGTGCCGGTCACGCCAATCAGGCTGTAGGTCAGCTCGTCGGTCACTGTAGTGCCGCCCGGTTGGGGCTGCTCGCCCTGCTCCACGAAGGTGGCGCTGACGATGACGTCGCTGGCGGGCATCTCAAAGGTGTAGTTAGCACTCACCTCAACCTCGTTAGCATCGCCATCGAGAACGGTGATAGCCTCAAGCTCGTAGCCAGTGGCGGGAGTAACGGTCAGAGTGACGGTCTCGCCCTCGGCGGCCTCGGCCTTGTCGGCCTCGATGCTACCATTGACAATCTGGTCATCAATCTCGATCGCATACTTGGTGGGCTCGGGAACGTCAACTGCCTCAAAGCTGATGGGCAGGAATTGGGCACCTTCATTATATATGCTAATCACACCGTAGATGTTGTAGGTGCCGCCATCAGTGGGAGCGGTGACTCCAAAGCGATTGTACAGCTCAACAGTCTCGGAACCCACAGTGATGATGGTTCCGCTGATGGTGGCACCACGCAGCACAGCGTAACGGCCGAAGTTGGCATGCGAAATATCGCTGATGCTTGCCTCCATCGGCGTCAGGGTTGCCTGAGCGGTCGAAGCTGCGAAGCCGGCCGGACTGGCCAACTCATGCTGAGAGCGGAAGAGTAAATAAGTGCCGCTAAAGCCGGCGGGAATAACATCGCCAAACGAGTAGGTCTGGTCAATCGTTCCATAGACCAACAGACCGGCGGTATTATTCTCGTCAACGATGTAGAGGTTTTGGCCATTCTGGCCGAGAGCGACTACGGGAATACCGAACGTTTGTGTGCCGGTGCTGCCGATAAAGTCGGCAATGCTCATAACCGGCTCAATCTTGGTGAACTCCTTGGAGGCGATGGAGCTGACGTTGGTGCCGTCGGTGGCGATAGCCTTGACGGTCGTCGTAGCATTGATGGTGAATGCACCCTCATAGAGCGTGCTGTTCACCGTAGGATCGCTACCATCAACAGTGTAGTAAATGCTGAGGCCGTCGGCAGCCGTGATGGTCACCTCGGTCTCACCCTCAAACGGCGTAGTGCCACTAATTACCGGCTCGGCAACGGCGGGGGCAGCGCTCGCCTCCCACTTGATGACAATCTCGTCGAGATACAATGCGCTTTCATTAGAACGCAAGCCAATGTATGCATAGTCGTCGTTGATAGTCAGCTCAGTGGAGCTTGTACCAATTGAGCCAATCTTGGTTCCCTGTTTGTTGCTGTCGTATAGGTCGGAAACAGCAGTGTAAGCAGTGTTACTGCCGTAAATATCCAGGATGCGAGCATCTGCAGTGTTGCTGTTCCATGTCACGGTCACCTTGCGGGCATTACCAATCGACTTGGTGACGATAATGCCGCTATTGCTATCTTTGCTACGCAACTGGACGCTGCTATAGGTTCCGCCAGAGTTGCCTGCATAGACAGTGCCCGAATCGCCTGTCTTGCCACTCCAATCGGAATAGCTGGTGCCGGAAATACCGGTGAATTCGTAGTTAATAACATCGCCGTCGGCGGCAGGCTTCTCCTCGAAAGTAGCACTGACGTAGACTGCGCTGGCGGGCATCGTAAACTGGTTGTTGCTCACACTGATAGCCACTTCGTTCGCATCCTCGACAGTGAGGGATGCCAACTGATAGCCGTTGTCCGGCTCGACGGTAAGCGTCACGGTGGCGCCCTCGGCAGCCTCGGCCGGACCGGTCACGCTACCGTTCTCCATCTGGTTGTAGTTGATGGCGTACTTCTGTGCGGGCTCACTGCCACCTTCAGCATAGGTCACGGCGATAGAGGCAATACGGCGATTACCTTTGGTTCCTCCGATGGTGAACGTTACCGATGATGCACTACCGGTCCAAGTGCCATCCTCATAGGTATCGGCATCTGCAGTAATTTCATTGGAATCACCGCCACTACCAAAGCCTATCTCAATCGTTGTGATGGTCTTTGTAGTAGAGCTTACGGTAAACGTGTTACCAGCATAGGCACGAATAGCAGTACCCGATGTATAGTACTTCGGGGCATTGCTGCTATTTGTACCCTTGTCAAAGGTGATGGTGAAGTCGGTGCCACTCACTGTGGTAATTGCCTGCTGATTAGTATAACCTTGTTCGGAGAAGGTTATAGTCTCATCGGCGGCCCAGGTGGCGGCAAAGCCTACGAGCATCATCACCAATAAAGAATAGAATTTCTTCATAGATAAATAATTAGTGATAATTAGGTTAATAATTAAGTTTGTTTATAATTGGTTTCTTGTTAAGAGATACTTCCTTTCAAATTGCAAAAGTAATACAATTTTAACAATCCACCAAACAAATAATCCGAATTAAAACTAATGTTTCCGAATGAAGACGAATAAAGAAAACCTCACGAAAATTTTCGTGAATTTTCGAAAATTTTCGTGAGGTAAAAATAGACGCGAATAGACGCGATTAAATTCGCATTAGCGTAGCACCTTGGTGGTGGTGCGGGTGCCGTCGGCGTAGGTGGTTACGACGATGTTGACGCCGTCAAACGGGCGGTCGCTTACCGCGCCGGCGACGTTGACGTACTCCACGCTACTGACCGCCTTGTCGGCACTCAGGTCGTTGACCGCGGTGACGACGGCGCCCTGCGAGGTCCATGCCATGCCCAGGCTGACGGTGGGTACCGAGCTGTTGCCGGTCGCGTAGTCGTAGGTCAGCGGTGTGCTCTCGTCAGCGAGGGCGAGGATGTTGCCGTAGATACTGCTCGGGTCGTTGGCAACCTGGTTGATGTTGGCGGTCGAGGCGACGCGGCGCGGCGCGCCGCCGGCTTTCTGGCGCGTGCCGGCGATGGCTGTCGCGCCGGTCCAGTTGCTCGCTTTGCTGATGTCAAAGCCGTCGGCGCCCATGTAGTGACTGGCGCTCTCCTTGCAGTTCAGGTTGAGGATGGACACGGCTTTGTAGCCGGCAGCCGTGGTCTCGTCGTCCATCTGGAAGTAGTATAGGTTGACCGGCTCGGTGGCTCCGGCGGTCTGCACAAACTGCACCAGGCTGGCGCGCAGCGTGCGCGAGTTGTTCTCGGCAAACACTGTTGAGCTTGTCAGCAGATTGCCCGCGCCGCTGAGGTCGATGGCGCAGATGTGGTTGTTGCTGAAGTCGAGGTTGGTCAGGTTGGGTGCTGTGCCCAGGTCAAGCTTGAACATGCCGTTGTGGTCCACTGCCACGTTCATGATGTTCTTGCTGGGCACCGTGAGGGTCTCGATGCGGTTGTTGCTGGCATAGAGGCTCACGAGGTGGAGGTTCGCGCTCAGGTCAAGTGCCGGAATGTTGTCGTCCTGGCAGTTGAGGGTCTTCAGCGCGGTGTAGCTGCTCACGTTGAGGTTGCTCAGGTTGGTGTTGTAGCCGCACATCAGCGTCTCGAGGACGAGGATAGACTGCTCCTCCAGCGTGGGCACCGCGGTGAGGCCCACGCAGTTCATCATCTTGAGCGACTTGATCATCTCGTCGCCGGTAAGGTCGACGCTGGTGAGCTTTTGGCAGTAGTTTACGTTAACCTCGGTGAGTTCGGCGCAATTCTTGGCGCTGAGCGTCTCGAGGTCCGGCGTGCGGCAGTCGGTGAGTGCGTCGCCGTTGCGCAGGTTCAGTCCGGGCGTACTCGCGTTGAGACCGTCCAGCGGATTGCCGTCAACAATCAGCGTCTTGATTGCCGCCGTCTCGCACGCCGAGGCGACACCCACCTCGCTGAAGCCGCTGTTCGACACGTCGAAGTACTCAATTGAGTTGCTGTTGCCGTTCACGTTGGCGTGCAGATTGATGTTGCCCGGATTGGCGCCGCCGTCGCGCATGATCTTGCTCTGGCCGTTCATCCGCTGAGCCTCCACGTGCTTGAGCTTGGGGCACTGTTTCAGGCCGAACGAGTTCATCGCATTGTTGTTGCACAACAGAGTCTCAAGGTTGGGGAGCTCGTGGATGTACATGTAACCACCGCCTTCGCTGTAGTCTTTGCCGCACGAGATGGCGGCAACGGCTGTCTCGTGGATGGCGGTGTTGCTCACGTCAAGCCACTCGAGGGCAGTATTCTTCATCAGATTGAGCGAGTACAGGCCGCCGTGGCCATCGGTGGGGTGGTGGTACATCTTCAGACCGAGCGTGTTGCTAGTCTCCTTGTCGCCTACCTTGTCGCGGTACTCGGCGCTCGGGGCGCTTGAGGTGTGGCAGTCATGCAGGTCGAGGTGCTTGAGCGCCGGATTGAAGAATAAGCACACGCTGTCAAGGCTCTGGTTGCCGCTCAGGTCAAGCCACTCGAGGGCGGCGAGGTCGCTGATGTGGTTGGCGGACGTCTGGGCGGACTTGGCGGCACGCGTCACGTTGGAGTAGGTGGTGCCGTTTTCGTCGGTGTAACTGTAGCCGGTCACCTTGGGGAAGTCCTTGCCGTTGCGGAAGTCGGTGAACGCGTTGTTGCGTGCCTCGAGCTTGGTCAGCGTGTTTGCCATGCCGGCGAGCGAGC
>CAMHDX010000101.1 GCA_946183895.1 uncultured Porphyromonadaceae bacterium
CAATGCAGGGGTTTACACCCCTGCCTAAGCCCTTGTCGTCCCTAACGGGACTTGTCGTCGGCGCTGCCGTGCTGCGCATTCGGTCGCCCCTACAGGGGGTGGCACTGCCTGTCCGCGGCGGTCGGCTGTTGTTGTGTCGTGGCGGTTACTTGCGGCCGAAGTCGGCTGGGATTTCGCCCCAGCGGTCGGTGTCCCACTTGAGGATGGCGTTGCTCCACGTGTGGGTGGCAAGCCAGCGCTCGGCGCGGGCGATGATACCGAAGATGGGGCGGTTCGCCTCGGTGAGCTGTAACTTGGTGTTAGCCTTGCGATTGCGCACCCACGCCATCGCGGTGCGACTGTCGCTGTAGATGGCGGTGTGGTCGTTGCCCTGCCGCGCGAATAGCGCCAGGGCGTGCACCAGCGCGAGGAATTCGCCGATGTTGTTGGTGCAGTCGGGGTATGGCCCTTGGTGGAAAATTTCGGCGCCGGTCATCACGTCAACTCCGCGGTACTCCATGAGACCCGGATTGCCCGAGCAGGCGCCGTCAACGGCGATGCTGTCGCGCACAATCTCCGGAATTGCCTCATAGTTAATGTGTTGCCGCGATGAGCGAGCGATAGCGGTAATTAGCGACGTGTCGCCGATGTCGCGACGGAACGCCTCGACCGCCTCTTGCTGCGAGTTATATGCCTTGTAGCGTGCGCCGGGATAGCCCTTGACGCGCGCCTCGCACTCCTCCCAGCTGTTGCACACACCGGGCTCGGTGCCCACCCATACGACGTACCATTTCATATTGATTGCGTTTTTTTTCTTTTGACAATTAATTGTGAAGACCCTCGGCGGCGTTGCGCTTGAGCGTAGCCAATGTGACGCGTCGCAGCGCGCTGCCGGCAAACTCGTTGTCGAACTGCTCGGCTGTCATCTCGGCAATCGCTCGCGGTGTGAGCCTCATGACTGCCTCTCGCGGCGTGAAGTCGGCGACCGTTGTCGGCACCGCCGACGCATTGTGCGGGCAGCACAGTTGACACTCATCGCAGCCTGCGACACGTCCGTCAAGGCGGCGTGCGAGCTCAGGCGGCAGTTGCTCGTCGTGGTTCTCGATAGTGAGCGCCGAGAGGCATCGAGAGGCATCGGCGGCATCGCCGTCGCGGTTAAGCGCGCCCACCGGGCACGCCTTGATGCAGGCACCGCACTCGCCGCACGTGTCGGTGCACGGCTCGTCGGCCTCAATCGCCGCCGTGGTGAGCACCGCGCCCAGCACGTGGAACGAGCCTCGACCGGGTATAATCAACGTGTTGTTGAGCCCGATAAAGCCCAGTCCGGCTCGTACTGCCCAGTAACGCTCGCGCAGCGGCGCCGAGTCCACGCAGGCGCGTGTCGCGCCGCCCGTGAGCTCCTCGACGTGTGCCGCCAGCCGGCGAAGCCTGGCGCGCATCACGCGGTGGTAGTCGCGCCCGTAGGCGTACAGCGCCACGCGTGCCGCTCCGGCGGGTTGCCGCGTGGCGGGCAGGTAGTTGAGGGCGACCATGATGATCGACTGCGCGCCCGGCAACAATAGGCGCGGGTCATTGCGGACCTCGCGGTGGCGGCTCGCCCACGTCATGTCGCCGTGGTGGCCGCTCGCAATCCAGCGGTCGTAGCGCTCAACGGCTGCCGGCTCGACCGGCTCGGCGCGCGCGATGCCGCACGCCGTGAAGCCCAACTCGCCCAGAGCCAGCGCCTTGATCGCCTCAGCCCATGAGGATGGGTAGCAACTCATAGCCTTGTTGCTTGAGCCACTCGATGGCGCGGGGTAGGGCGAAGCGCAGGTTGCGCTCAGCCTTGATCGAATCGTGAAACACGATGATCGAGCCGTTGCGCGCAAACCGTTTAACGTTGTTCAGCACCACCTCGGGGTGCAAGTCGCGGTCGTAGTCGCGCGTGACGATGTCGTACATGATGATGTCGAAGCGCTCGCGCAGCACGTGGCTTTGACCCCACCGCATCAAGCCGTGGGGCGGCCTGAACAGGTGGCTGTGAATAATCTCGTCGGCGCGGAACACGTTGTGCAGATAGGTCTTGGTGGTCACGCGCGCGCCGCGCATGTGGTTCATCGTGTGGTTGCCGTAGCTGTGACCCCGAGCCTTGATTTGCTCGAACAACTCGGGGTGTCGCTCCACATTCTCGCCCACGAGGAAGAACGTCGCCTTGACGTCGTAGTGGTCAAGCGTGTCGAGCACCCACGGCGTGACCTCGGGTATCGGCCCGTCGTCAAAGGTGAGGTAGACGGCGCGCTCATGCTTGTGAATGCGCCACACCGTCTCGGGGAACAGCATGCGGTAGAGCAGCGGTGGTTGTTCAATCAGCATGTCGTGTCGTCATTACAATGAGTCGTCACCCGCGTTATCAACCACGGCGGCAGTGTCTTGCACGGCGGCAGCCTCCTGAGCGGTGGAGTAGTCCTCCAGCAGGTCTGGCGAAACGCCGCGCTGACGCAGTTGCTCAATGACCGACTGCGCTTGCTCGGGGGCTAATCTCTTCAGGTAGGCGATGAGACCGGGGAAGTAGCGGTAGTAGATATACTGGTCCTGATTGGTGATTTGCTGGAACAATGACGGCGAGAGCGACTGGTAGAACAGCACGTAGTCGGCATAGCGCGCAATCTCGTCCCGGACCAGTTGCACCGCAATCGCGTGAGCCGTCTTGTCGCCGCCCTCGCTGGCGAGGCGCTCGTAGCTGCGGGCGAACTCCAGACCCATCTGCAGGGCGAAGGGCGATGCCTTGACCGGCAACTTCTCGAGACACAGGTCGAGGATGTGGCGCGCGCGGGCGTAGTCGCCACGCTCACACAGGTCCTCGGCGAGGTTGCTCAGTGTCATGCGCGTGGTGGTGACCATGCGCCTGATGGTCTCGTCAAGGTACAGCGAGCCGGCGGGTGCCACGTCAATGCCGCCCCAGCGGAACTTCTCGGTCACGTTGCGATACATCTTGTCGGTGTCGCTGCCGATGTCGCCGGTCGCGGGCGATGTGCCACGCAGGGGCACCACCTGGTATGCCATGCCGGTGCACAGCATGTTGTCCTGTAGACCCAGATAGTAGCTCTGCGGCACGGTCATGGCGAAGTAGACCGGACGCTTCCAGCCGCCGGTGATGCTCGAGTTGATGATGTCCAGGCTCATGATTTGGCTCGAGGTCATGCCGCTACCCAGCTTGGTGAGGTCCATCGTGATTGCCTCGAGGATGGCGTTGCGCGCCGTGTCGGCGACGACGCCCGCCTTGACCGCCACATCGGGGTCAATGGGAATGAACACGTTGGAGTGGGTAATCATGGGCACGCCGTAGTCGTTGGACGTCTTGTCGTAGGAGTACAGGTCCTTGAGCATCGTCGACACCGGCACCGGCATCGGGTCGGGCTGGTAGATGTAGTTGTACTGCCGCTCGTCGTAGGCGAAGGTGTTCTTGTCCGCCATCATGGGCAGCGGCGCGGACTCGTAGGCGGCGCGCTGCATCTGGGCGATGTACCAGTCGGTGGACAAGTAGCTCAGGTTGCACACACGCACGTCGGTGCGATAGCCCTCAACCTCCTGGGCGTACCATAGCGGGAAGGTGTCGTTGTCGCCGTTGGTAAAGATCACCGCGTTGGGCTCAAGGCTCGACAGGTAGTTCATGCCGAAGTCGCGTGCCGCGTAGCGACCGCTGCGGTCGTGGTCGTCCCACGTCTGGCTGACCATCTGCAGCGGCACCAGCACGCCCAGCACGGCGGCAATGGCGGCAGGCACGGTGGCGTTGCCGCGCTTGAGCATCGTGCGCAGCATGGCATACAAGCCCGCGACACCCAGCCCAATCCAGATGGCGAAGGCGTAGAACGAGCCGGCGTAGGCATAGTCGCGCTCGCGAGGCTGGTTGGGCGTCTGGTTGAGGTACAGCACAATGGCGATGCCGGTCATGAAGAACAGGAAGAATGTCACCCAGAACTGCTCGATGCCGCGCTGACCGCGGTAGGCCTGCCACAGCAAGCCGATGATGCCCAGCAACAGCGGCAGCATGTAGAACACGTTGTGGCCCTTGTTGCCCGTGCCGTAATCGGCAGGCAGCAACGACTGGTCGCCCAGGCGGGCGTTGTCAATCATCGGGATACCCGAAATCCAGTTGCCCTGGGTGATCTCGCCCATGCCCTGGATGTCGTTTTGACGGCCGGCAAAGTTCCACATGAAGTAGCGCCAGTACATGTAGTTGACCTGATAGCCCAGGAAGAACGCCATGTTCTCGCCGAAGGTGGGCACAAACAGGTCGCGAGTGTATTCGCTGATGGGCTCGCCGTTCTCGTCTATGGCGGTCGAGGCATAGACGGTCTTACCCTTCATGCCCAACCACTGCCGGTAAGCGTCAAAGTGCGCCTCGCTGTGGATGCGCGGGAAGAGCATGTCCTGCTCCGGCACGTACACGTAGTTCTTCTTGTAACCCATGCTCACGTAGCGGTCGGGCTCGTCGGGCGAGGCCTTTACCACCTGGGTGAACAACTCGGGACCGTCATTGACCACCGGGTGCATCGTGCCGGTGCGGTCGCTCTGATACATGACATCGCTCTTGACAGTGCGGCCGTATAGCAACGGAGTCTCGCCGTACTGCTCGCGGCTGAGGTACTTTTGCAGCGCGAACACGTTGTTGGGCGAGTTCTCGTCAAGCGGCGTCTGCGCCGAGCTGCGAATCAAGATTACGCCGTAAGACGCGAAGCCCAGGAAGATGAGCAGGATGCTCATGCTCACATTGTACATCAACCGGCGCGGCACGGTGCTGACATAGATGAGCAGATAGACGCACAGCGCCACCAGCACCACCAGCGACACCAACACGCTGCCGCCGATAAACGGCATTCCGCTGAGGAACACGGCGAGCACAAACGAGAGCTTGATCATCAACTCATTGCCACTGCGGTGCAGCGAGTAGATGTTCCAGATGAGCACGGCGAGCAGCAGCAGGGAGTAGATGATCACACCGCTGTTGTAGCTCAGACCCAGCCCGTTGACAGCGAGCAGCTCAAATTGCTGCGCCACCTTGAGGAAGCCCGGCTCCAGGCCGTACAGAATCAATACAATGATGACAAACGACACCAGCAGCGCCAGTAATGAGCCCTTGACTGTGGTGTTCTTCCACTTGCGATAATAGAAGATGAGCGCGATGGCGGGGATGCACAGCAGGTTGAGCAAGTGCACGCCCAG
>CAMHDX010000102.1 GCA_946183895.1 uncultured Porphyromonadaceae bacterium
TCGAAGAGGGTCGCAGCTTGGTCCGGTTAATGCCGGAAGATGGTGCCTCGAAGAGAAACTTCATCGTTGTTGTTAAGGCTTTTACTTACTTTAGAAACTTAAATATGTATGTTTCTGCGGCTTGTGGGAACGGCATTATGGTTTGAGATGGCGAAGATTACTATCACCATCTATCAGCATATGGGTGCGCCCACACTGAGGCAAGGCGCACCCATATGCCTCCACATGTCACTTCCAGTAGTTGGTGGCTGTTCCTCCACAACCGGTTTTACAACTGCTATTACAGGTTTTGGCGCAGTTCTCCTCGCAGCCGGTCTTGCAACCGCCACTACACGTGTAGTTGCAACCTCCTCGACAACCGGCATTGCAGTCACCAGCGCACAAGCAACCATTGCTTGCCTGAGACAACAGCGGTGTGCCTGCAAGCACAATCGCTCCCAGGATGGGGAGTATGCCCTTGGCCGTACGTTTGAAGAACTGTCGACGCGACTGCAGCTCCTCGTTGTTGGCTTTCTGTCTTGAATCTTCCATAATAGACATGATATTTGTTTAAGATTTTACTAGATCCGGACAATACCTACTCTTGATGTCACTTGTGTTGCATAGCACGAATTGTCTATTACATTATCAACAGGACATACTGGAGTGGTCCAAAACTTACGAATGGTTTTAGAAATTGTGGGCGCTTCTTTGGCAGCTTCCTCTACATGTTCCGCGACATGTTTCTTGGCAACTGCCCTTGCATGTGCGGTAGCAGCCGAATTGGCATTCGCCACCGCAACTGCCGGAGCATGTATGAACACAACCATAGCATTCATCATTTGATTGGCTCTCGTGGGCGTTGCTGATGAAGGGGATGTTGCTCAGCACAGCGGCGCCGAGGATGGGGAGTACGCCCTTGGCGGCGCGCTTGAAGAATTGGCGACGCGACTGCAACTCTTCGTTGTTTGCTTTCTTTTTCATTAGCTTAAACTATTTTTGCCTATAGCGACCCCGGATTTGGCACTCAACAAAAAAAGACGTGGGTTGCTGTACTTGTCAGCTTACCTCGTCTTCAGGCCTTCGCGTGCCCCCACTTCAAGGTAAGCAACGCAGTTAGCCCACGCCGTGATATAAACCACCCTTCACACCCTGTGGCAAGGATGTGACAAGATGGAGGATATACACCTCGACATGGACGTTGCAGTTGCCGTCCCTCCGGAAGTGGTTCAAAGTTGCGAAGTTTGAAGACCAGAGATAAACGTCTTAGTAACGTCCTTATAATATGACATGACCCGCCCGCCCCGATTGTGGGCTGACTGGTCGGTTGCAAAGTTACAATCTTCTTCCATACCATGCAAGACTATAGTGCAAAAAAACGCGAAAAAAAACCGCATCAACATATCTCGGTTGCCCGCCGGTCGGTCGGGCAAATGCAAATGCGAAAAATGCGAAAAATGCGAAAAATGGAAAAAAAGAAAAGAAGAACGGGTGGAATTTGCACAAAATGCGGGAAAGTTGTAACTTTGCAGGCTAAAATGCAGAAATATGTTCAAGCTAGTTCGATACATACTCCTATTGACACTCGTGGCAGGCGCCGCGGCGTGCGGAGAATATAACAAAGTGCTCAAGAGTAGCGACCTCAACTACAAGTGGGACTACGCCAAGCGAGCATTTGACGCCAAGAAGTACAATCAAAGCGCCACCATTCTTCTGGACCTTGTCAACGTGTTCAAGGGCACGGAGCGCGCCGAGGAGGCCTTGTATCTGCTTGCGATGAGCTACTACGAGAACCACGACTACGTCAACAGCGGTGCCTACTTCAAGAATTACTACCAGCACTATCCGCGCGGTCAGTATGCCGAGTTAGCCCGCTACTACGCCGGCTACGGCTACTACCTCGACTCGCCCGACACCCAGCTGGACCAGACCGAGACACGCAAGGCGATTGAGGAGCTGCAAGCCTTCCTGGACTACTTCCCGCTCAGCGACAAGGTGGCTATCGCGCAGCAAGCGATCTTTGAGCTGCAAGACAAGCTGGTGCTCAAGGAGTTGGAGAATGCCCAGCTGTACTATAATCTGGGCAACTACATGGGCAACAACTACGAGAGCGCGGTGATCACCGCCAAGAACGCGATCAAGGACTACCCGTACACCAAGTACAAGGAGCAGCTGGAGCTACTAGTGCTCAAGGCGCGCTACCGCGAGGCTCTCGAGAGTGTTGACGAGCGCAAGCAGGAACGCTTTCGCGTTGTCATCGACGAGTACTACACCTTCACGACCGATTTTCCCGACAGCAAGGACCGCGAGGAAGCCGAGAACATCTTCAAGGTCGCAACCAACTTTGTTAACCGATAACACATTATTATATAACATATCACAAATGGACTACAAGAAATCAAACGCCCCGTTGAACACTACCGTTCACGACCTCGTGGAACTCGCTGAGCAGACCGGCAACATCTATGAGACCGTAGCCATCATCAGCAAGCGCGCCAACCAGATTGCCGCCGAAATCAAGAAAGACCTTGACGGCAAGCTGCAAGAATTCGCCACCATGACCGATAATTTGGAGGAGATTTCGGAGAACCGCGAGCAGATCGAGATTTCGCGCTACTACGAGAAACTGCCCAAGCCGTCGCTCATCGCCACCAAGGAGTATGAGGACCACCAGTTGGCGTTCCGCAACGTGGCTCGCGAGCGCGACGAGATTTAATTGACACGGCGACCGGGCCGTACACCCAAACTCTAACGCCATATAGGCTGCCGCATGCGGCGCCTATATGGCGTTAGCTATGCCTAGAATTTGGCGGACGTCATCCGCCAAATTCCTTTTTCCTATATTTCAGCCTATTGCCAAATGGCTGATGGTTAGCGGTGGTCAGCGACGCCACGTGTAGGGGTTGCCGGCTATCTCGCGGGCTATCGTAGTCTCGGGACCGTGACCGCAGTACACGATCGTTTCACCCGGCAAGCGGTACAGCTTGTCACAAATGCTATTTATCAACGTTGGCATATCACCGCCGGGCAGGTCACAGCGTCCCACACTGCCGGCAAACAACGTATCACCCACAAAGGCCACGCCCTGCGCTTCATCGTAAAAACAGATGCCGCCGGGACTGTGTCCGGGTGTGTGAATCACCGTGAGCTGCTCATTGCCCACAGCGATGGTCTCACCGTCGGCGACAGTCTTGTCAAGCTCCAAGGGTTGGAAGGTGAAATAGCGGCGGTTGAAGCCAAATCGCTCGGCCTGCGCTTGCAGTGCCGCAGCGAGCGGGCGATCGCCCTCGTGCGCCACCACGGGCACACCCCACAGCTGCGCCAGGTAGCGCGCCGACGCCACGTGGTCGATGTGACAATGGGTGAGCAGTACAGCGCTCAGGGTGAGCGAGTTGTCGCGCATATAATCGGCGAACTCGATACGCTCAGCCTCAATCATCATGCCCGGATCAATCACCACCGCCGCGCTGCCGCTATGCAGCACGTAGCAGTTCTCGCCAAAGGGATTAAACTCAAACTTTTTTATCTCCACAACTTGGGTCGATTATTAATGTTAGACAAGAGAAGGAATACACACAGCCGCCGTCATCGCGGCAGGTAGATCAACTTCTTGGTTTCGAAAAACGGCTCGGCGAAGTAGTTGCTCACGTCATCGATGAGCACCTCGCGGCGCCAGGGCACTACCTCGCCCGAGACATCGCCTCCCTTGAGCACAGCATTCTTGCCCCCACGTGCTATCAGGCGCAGCACCAACGGCACCAACTCGCGGAAGTCCATCACCGCGCGCGACACCACGAAGTCGAATTGCCTACCCCTGACCTCGCCCACATCACCATGCTGCACGGTGACATTGGTCAGACCCGCTTGGCGCGCCACGTCCTCGGCGACGCGTAGCTTCTTAGCGATGCGGTCAACCAGGTGAAACTGCACCTCGGGGAACATGATAGCCAACGGAATACCCGGAAATCCGCCACCGGTGCCCAAGTCCATCACCGCCGTGCCGGGCACAAACTGCACAAACCGCGCTATAGCCAGCGAGTGCAACACATGGTTGACCTCAAGGTTCTCGATGTCGCGGCGCGAAATCACATTGATGCGCTCGTTCCACTCGGGATAAACTCGCGCCAAAATTTCGAATTGCTCACGCTGGCGCTCGGTGAGCACGTCGGCAAAATAGTGGTTAACTTTCTCCATATTGGTTTTAATTCTCGTAATAGCGCAGCAGGGGCGACTGCGGTGCCAGCATGCCGCTGAGGTACTCCGGTTCAATAGTGATTGTGGGCTCGCCCACGGCGCCCACCGCCAGCTCACCGGGCAGATAGCTCCACGTGACGCCATCGCCGGTGATGTAGAAGTTCTTGGTCACCCGCAGGTTGTCGGCATTGAAGTAGCCGAGGTCGCTGAGCTGGTCACCGGTGGTCACATTGTTGAGCGAGAGTAGCCGCTCTCGCAGCATCTGGGCGATGAACGGCAACGCCTCCTCGTTGAACAGGCTGCGCAGTGTGACCGCTTGCATGGTCTCGAGGTCAATGGTGTAGTAGCGGTGCGACACACCGGTGACCACATCGTCCTTCTTGACAACGTCCACACGACAATAAGTGAGCAGATTGCGCTCCTGCTTGATGGGGCTGATGGATATCGAGGTGCGATGCTCCGAGATGCCGTCATCCTCCAACTCAATGTCGGCCAACGATGCTTCGCCATCGGGTGCCTCATCATTTTGATGCAAGGTATTCGCCACCAGGGCGTGAACGGCATCGTCAATCGCCACCGAATCGGGCTGCTGCAGCACAAAGGTCTTGAATACTCGCTGCAACCGCTGCATCGCGGTGTCGCTCGCCGACACCGGATGCGGCAAAGCGACCTCGACATCGGCGATAATCAGCAACTGCTCGCCATGCTGCTTGGCGATAGTGGCTGTGTCGGTCAATTTGAGCTCGACCGAACGCACCTCGACCTCGGGTGCCGGATGCGAGGTTGTGCAAGCCATTGACAGCAATAAGCCTGCAGTTATCGTGATGATTGATAATATCTTCATTGTTCCACAATTATAGTTTGGTCGGGCAAGAGTTCCACGCGGTGCTCGCGATACAGTTGGCCCAACGCCTTCTTGAAATCCTTCTTGCTGCAGCCGAATGCGGCGGCTATCTGCTCGGGCGTGGAGCGGTCGGTCAACGGCATTGCGCCGCCG
>CAMHDX010000103.1 GCA_946183895.1 uncultured Porphyromonadaceae bacterium
AGAATGCCTGCCTGTCACGCAGGAGGTCGCTGGTTCGAGTCCTGTACGCACCGCATCTGCAACAATGAGTGCCCACAATCGTGAGCACTCATTTGTTTTATCCATTGACGCGACCACGCGCTCGGGCCTCTACGAGAACAGCTGGTGCAGGATGTCGGGCGAGCGCAGCGAGTTCAGCACCGTGCCGCTGTGCAGCCGATAATAGGTCAAGATGGTGTCAAGCACCTCGGCACGCTCGTCGCGAGTGAACCTAAAGCGGTGGATATTATCCAAGTGCATATAGGACAAGACGCGTATCACGCGCGCACGGTCGGGTTGCAAGATGTGGCGCGACACGCCGGCATACGGCACAAACACCCCTTCGGTCATGTTAAAGCAATAGCCCGGACGATAAGTCTCCATGTTAGGCTCGATGCCAAGGTGCGCTCCCAGGTTGAATAGGAACCACAGGTGGAAATTGGCGACACCCTCCTCCATCGTGTCCAGGGCGAGAACACTCGACTCGACATAGCGGTACAATGCATCGTTGCGCTCATGCTCCTGAATGACACGCCACAGCAACTCGCTCAGGAACATGGCGACGGCACTGCGCACCGGGTCGGCATAGATGGCGCCGACCATCGCGTAGCGCTGCACATCGTGCATTGTGGCGAGGTCAGTGTTGGGGCGGGTGCGGGCTTGCAACTCAATGAGCGACAAGGGCATGAGCAACGCCATGCGCTCGCGGGCACGGTGGCCACTGCCGGTGGGCACAAGAAACGACATCAACCCGTGCATGTCGGTGTAGACATGCACGATGTTGTGTCGCTCGTTGTAGCGTATCGTGTGCAACACGATGCCGCGCAGGGCCTCGACCACCGTTACTTCTTCTTGAAGTAGTCGTTATACATCTTGATAGCAAAGATGATAACACTACACGTGGCAGTAATCAGGTTAGTGGCAAAGATAAAGAAGCCCTGTCCGGGCTGACCGTCGCTCCAGATGCCCATCATCAGTCCCTGGCAGATAAAGCCAAAGCAACCAATCGCCATCGCGATGAACCCCGGCAGCGAGATGCCGTCGGTGTTGCGGGTGCGAATAGTAAGCAACGCCTGGGGCACATAGCCCAACACAAGACCGATGCTGGCTATCCACCCGCAAATGTGGAAGAACGTGCCACCATTGGCAAAAAATGAGGTTTCAAGTAGTAACATAGGTTTTTAAGGATTTATGAGATTAGTAAAAATGTCGGATTACTTGCCGTCGATCTCGCGCAGCAACTCGCGCACAGCGGTGCTCAGCTGGTCGTCAACACCGTTAACCACTGTGGCGGGGTCATTGGCGACGCGCACATCGGGCTCCAACTGGCTATTCTCGAGGTAGGAGCCGTCGGGCAGCTGATAACCGATGATGGGAATGCCGAAGAGCATTGAATCGTCCTGCAGGTCCTCCCAACTGACGCTGGTCATGGTGCCGGGCACCGGCATACCCACCAGGCGGCCAATGCCGCAGTGCTTGTAGACCCACGGTGTGCCGTGAGCGTTGCTATAGTTTGCCTCGCATTGCAACATGATGCTCGGTTTGTTCCAGCGGCGGCTGGGCATGTCGCAGGCTTCGCGACCGCGTATCACCTGGGTAAAATATTTCTTGCCCGAGAAGAGCACCTCAATGTCCTCATGCAGGCGACCGCCACCATTCCAACGGGTGTCAATCACGATGCCGTCGCGCTTGTAGTACTTGCCCATAATCTGACTGTACACATCGCGGTAGCTGGCATCCGCCATCGAGCGCAGGTGGACATAACCCAGGCGACCGCCCGACAAGCTGTCGACGATGTGAGCGTTGCGCTTGACCCAACGGCGATACAGCAGGTCGTTCAGCGCCCCCTTGGTGATGGGCTTGACCACCTCTTGCCACTGCTTGCCCGTTGACGGGTCGCGCAGGTCAAGCAGCACCTTGCGCCCTGCCTGGCCGTTGAGCAGCAGACTATAGTCGTTCTCAACGGTGATGGGCTCGCCGTTGATGCGGTCAATGATGGTGCCGCGACGCACCTCGCTGCCGGCATGAGCCAGCGGCCCGCGCTCAATGACCTCCTCAACGCGCAAGCCGTTGCCGGTGTAACTCCAGTCGTAAATCAGGCCCAGGTCGGCGGTCGCCTCGCCGCCGGTGGGATAGTAACGGCTACCGGTGTGCGACGCGTTCAACTCGCCCAGCAACTCGCTCAGCATCTCGGCGAAGTCGTAGTTGTTGTTGATGTGAGGCAGAAACTTGCGATAGTCCTCAACCATCTTGGGCCAATCGATGCCATGGTAGTTGAGGTTGTAGAAGCGCTTGTCGATTTGGCGCGCCACGTGGTTGAACATCGCCTCGCGCTCGAGGGCGCGATTCATCTTCATCGTGGCAGTGAAGGTGATTGACGCCAGCTTGTCGCCCGACACGGTGAGCTTTTGCATCGTGCCGCTACCCAGTATAAACAAGTTCTTGTCGTCCTTGACAGCCGCCTCGATGTGGGCGCGACCTGCGTTCATCTTGTTGATGAGCTTGGTCTCATGCTTGCGCAGGTCAAGTTTCCACAAGTCGTAGCCCTTCTCAAACTTTGAGAGGTAGTATAGGGTCTCGCCGTCGGTTGTCACCATCGCGCTGGCAATGTCGCTCGAGTTGGGCGTCAAGCGCACCACGCGCTCGTCAATGCCGTCAAGCTCAACATTGAGCAGCGGTGATTCCTCAGCCTTCTTGTCATCGTCCTTCTTGTCGGATTTCTTCTTGTCGTCGGACTTCTTGTCGTCCTTCTTCTTTTGCTCTTTTTCAAGCTCCTTGAGCAACTCGTAGTCCTCCTTGTTGAGGCGGTAACGGTCGTAGGCGTCCTGATTGATGAAGCACAGCAGCACGTCGTCCTGCGAGCCCCACGAGCCATGAGCACGCATGCCGTAGCGATTGCTGGTGAACAAGATGCCCTTGCCGCCCATCACCCACCGCGGATTCTCGCTGAAGTAACCGCTGCCGGTGATGTTGGTGATCTCGCCTCCACTGGCCTTGACGATGCCGATGTCGGTATAAGGGTCACGACCATTGCCGATGTACTCGAGCGCGAACCACTCGCCATCGGGGCTCCAGGCATAGTTGAAGCCGCCGTTGGTCTCATACCACGTGCTACCATCGGTCACCTGACGCACCTTCTTGCTCTTCATGTCCATGACCATGAGCTTGTTGCGGTCCTGGATAAACGCTAACTCGGTGCCGGCGGCGTTGAAGCGCGGCATCATGCGCTCCACCTTGTTGTTAGGCGCGAGGATTTCCTCATTGATAACTGTGGCATTGGCAAAGTTGGGGTCGCCGTCGCGCGCAATGGTCGCGCGGACCAGCTGCCAGTTGCCGCCACGCTCGCTGGCATACACCAGGCTACGGCTATCAGGTCCCCACGTGGGGTCCGCCTCCGCCTCGGGAGTGCTACTGACTTGCTTGGTCGTGCCATACTCAACACTGGTGACAAACACGTCGCCACGCACCACAAAGGCTACCATCTTGCCGTCGGGCGAGACAGTTGCCTCACTTGCGCCCTTGCTGAACGAGAGGCGCGACACCTGGTCGCTGTCATCATGATTGATCGCAACTTTGAGATGCAGAACATTCTGACTATTAATATCTTGCACACAGATGTCACCATCCTGGGTATAGCACATCGTGCCGTTGTTGGACACACTCAAGAAGCGCACCGGGTGCTTGGTGAACGAGGTCAGCGCCTTGACATCGCCGCCCGATGCCGACATCGAGTACACATTCATTGAGCCGCCATCGCGCTCGCTCAAGAAGAGCACACGCTTGCCATCGGGGCTCCACACCGGGTTGCGGTCCTCGCCGGCATGAGCGGTGAGATTGGTGTGCTTGCCGGTGGCGGCGTCATACAGCCATAGGTCGCGCGTGGTGCTGCTGGTGTGATGCTTGCGCCACTCGTCCTCAATGCCGTATCGGTCTTGATACAACATCTTGGAGCCGTCGGCGTTCCACGACACCCACTCGGCGGGTGTAGCAAGCACACGCGTGGTCTTGCCACCGGCGACGGGCACCTTATACAACTCGGTCAGGCGCGAGCTGGGAAAGAGCATACTTGCCGACGGGTCCTGGATGGCTGCCGAGAAGTAGACGTACTTGCCGTCAGGCGAAAACGACCACGGAGTCTCGGTGGCACTGTTAAACGTCAGCTGCGTGGGAAGTCCGCCCGTGGCAGGCATCACGTAGATGTCCATGCCGCCCTTGCGGTCGCTGGCAAACGCTATCCGGCTACCGTCGGGGCTCCACACAGGGTGGGTGTCATAGCCCGCATGGGTGGTCAACTGGACTGCCTGGCCGCCACGTGACGCAACAGTGTAAATATCACCCTTATAGGTAAAGGCGATGGTTTTACCATCAGGCGAAATAGCCGTGTAACGCATCCACAGGGCATCGGTTTGAGCCATGCCACCCAGCGTCATTGTCGCCAAAACAAGAATTGTGGTCAGAATTCGCTTCATTGCTCTATTTGTTGATTTGAGGTTTAAATATGCAAAGTTAAACCAAACCGAGCGAAAAACCAAAGTTTTACTTTGATTTTTACAAGACACTGCCTTCCTTCTGATTATACTTCTGATTATTTTTACTACTTTTGCACCCCGAATTTTTAAAAAACCAACCAATATGCGAGGATTAACAACAATTTTGATGCTGATAGTGAGCAATATATTCATGACATGCGCGTGGTATGGCAACCTGAAGTTGCAAGACATGAAGGTTCTGCACAATCCGCCGCTCATCATCATCATTCTGCTCAGCTGGGGCTTGGCATTCTTTGAGTATAGCGTCATGATACCTGCCAACCGCATGGGATATGTGGGTACAGGAGGCCCGTTCACACTCGTGCAACTCAAAGTGGTACAGGAGGTTATAACGCTCATCGTCTTCACAGTGTTTGCCACACTGCTCTTCAAGGGCGAGCACCTGCACTGGAACCATGTCGCCAGCTTCGCGTGCCTGATTGCCGCGGTGTACTTCGCCTTCAAGTAGTTTGACGACGAAAGTGGCGATTTAGTTGCTATAGTCTCTATAGCCTCTATAAGGTAGGCTCCAAAGGTAGGCTCCTCGACAATGGCAAGTGAAAATTTTGCATTTTCACTTGCCATTGCGCTCGGCTTGCACTACC
>CAMHDX010000104.1 GCA_946183895.1 uncultured Porphyromonadaceae bacterium
CGTTTCTTTCCGCAAAGATAGTGCACGCCGGGCGCAATGGCAAAATAAAAAGCAAAATTTTCATTTGCCATTGCGCCCGGTGCCTCCTACCCTCGCCTTCCGGCCAGCGGTAGTGCTGGGTGCTCGAAAAAAGTCAATACCCATGGCGGCTCCATTGCCACCCCCTTTCGGTGGGGTGCAGTCTTAGCGATTTTGGGTGAGGGCGTTGTAGTAGATCAGGTCCAGTTCCTCGTAGGAGAAGGCTGCGTCGGCAAAGTTACCACTTTTCAACTTGAGTAGCTGCGCCAGTCGCACGCACGCCAGATTGAGAATCTGCTGGTGGTCGAACGCCAGCTGCGGCACGCGGTTGATGGGGAACCACCGCGCGGTGGCGGCATCGTCGCCACCCTCAACGTCGCTGATGCGCGTCAGTGTAAAGTATGCAATCGAGATCACGCGCTCGCGCGGGTCGCGGTCAACGGTGGTGAACGCCGCTAACTGCTCGATGTTCTTCACCACCAGGCCCGTCTCCTCGTTGAGCTCACGCCGTGCACCGTCGGGCGCGTCCTCGTCGATGTTCAAGAATCCGCCCGGCAATGCCCAGCACCCCTTGTACGGCTCGCCGCCGCGCTCAATGAGCAACACGTTTAACTTCACGCCGTCAAAGCCAAACACGACACAGTCGGTCGTGACAGCGGGATGTGGATATCGATAGGTGTACATGTGATAGGGTTTATTAAGGTGGTTAGTGTTGCAGTTTGTGTGTAAAATAGTAGTCAAGCACATCGGCAGCCGCGGCAAACGACGACTGTCGCGCCGCGCGCACGTTGCGCTCCTTCTGCTCCAGCATGGCGCTCACGTCCGGGTCGTTGTAGAAGTGTGAGCGCAGTTTCTCGTTGATGGTCTCGTACATCCAGTAGCGCTCCTGGGCGCGTCGTTTTTGCTCAAAGTAGCCGCTGGCATTCACCGCCTCGAAGTAGCGGTCAATCATGTCCCACACGGCATCGATGTTCAGCCCGTAGTAGCCGCTGTAGGTCAGCACCTCGGGCAGCACACCGCTGGGCGGCATGGGGAACAGGTGCAACGCGTTGCGAAACTGCGCCGCGGCAAGGTTGGCGCGCTCCACATTGTCGCCGTCGGCCTTGTTGATCACGATGCCGTCAGCCATCTCCATGATGCCGCGCTTGATGCCTTGCAACTCGTCGCCGGTGCCCGCCACTTGAATGAGCAGGAAGTAGTCCACCATGGAGTGGACTGCGGTCTCGCTCTGGCCCACGCCCACGGTCTCGACAAACACCGTGTCGTAGCCGGCAGCCTCGCACAGCACGATGGTCTCGCGGGTCTTACGCGCCACGCCACCCAGCGAGCCCGCCGAGGGCGAAGGGCGAATAAAGGCGCACGGGTGCACCGAGAGTTTCTCCATGCGCGTCTTGTCGCCCAAGATGGAGCCCTTGCTACGCTCCGAGCTCGGGTCGATGGCAAGCACCGCCAACTTGCCGCCGCGCTCCAGCACATGCATGCCGAACACGTCGATTGACGTACTCTTGCCGGCACCGGGCACACCGGTGATGCCGATGCGGCGCGACTTACCCGCATGGGGCAGACACTTCTCAATCACCTCTTGCGCCACTACTTGATGCTCAGGCACAAGGCTCTCGACAAGTGTCACCGCCTGACCCAGAATGGCAGGATTGCCGGCGAGGATACCCTCGACATAGTCAGCCACGGTGAGACGCGGGCGATGCTTGCGCCGCGTCATGTAAGGGTTGATGGCAGGTGGCTGCTCAATGCCGGCGTTCACCTGCAGGCCTGTATAGTGCTCGGCATTCTCGGGGTGCTCAAGGTGAGCGCCATGATGCTCGTCACGGATGTTCTCTTCCATTGTGTTCTATCGTTTAATCGTGCCCACGACACGTATTGTTGTCAGTTGATGCTCGGGGTCGCTTGTCATTAGCGTGAACTCGGTGTTGATGACATTGCCGTCAATAAGTGCCGCGTCAACAGTGACATCGACACCTCCCTGCTTGCCGGGATTGACCCGCTCAGAGCGCACTTTAAACGACAATGCCGGGTCGGCACTCCACAGGCGCCTTATCTCAAGCGGACTCTTGCCGGTGTTGCGCACCGTCAAGCGGACCGTCGCCTTGGCGCCGACGGCAATCTCACCCATGTCAACGCGGTCGTCAACAGCGAGTACCGGCGGGTGCGCCTTCTGCTCCTCACTCAGGCGCTTGAAGTCGTCAATCACAATGCCCGTGGCCTCGAGGTCACACTCGTGGACCGGTCCGCCATGCAGCGCCTGCTGCTTGACCTTGACCGGCACCACATTCAGCCCCCACAGTGGAGCGTCCAGGCCGTCAAGGCGCATGGTGATGGTCACAGTGCCCGCCGGAGCGATGGTGTCGGGCAACACATCGGCTTGCAATGCCCGCTCGCCACTCGTCGCACTCACCACGATAGTGTCCTGCGACGCGTTGTAGCCACGCACATAGCCCAACCTGAAACTCGTGCGCCGCACTTCGCCCAAAGGGACAATGGTGCGATGCAGCTTGAGCGAGCCCACGCCCACCGGATAGTGCTTGTCGAGCGTCGACGCAGTGGGAATCACATTGCCGCGAATAGTCACCACGCTGCGGGTGGGCATGGTGTTGGTGTACACATACACGTCCTTGTTGAACTCGCCGGGGCGGTTGGCGGGGTTATAGGTCAGCGTGACCGACACCGTGTCGCCCGGGGCGATGGCAGCGCGCGGATACTCGCCCGCGGTGCAGCCACACGTGGGCTGGACGCGAGTGATAAACAGCGGCTCGTCGCCGGCATTGGTGAGCAGCATCTCACACGACTGCTTGCCGTCGGCCTCGTTGAACACGCCGAAGTCGTGCACGCTCTTGACCCACTGCACCACCGGCGCAGCCTGCATCGGCATCATCGATGCCACCGCGAGGCACAATGCCACTATGCGACCTGTCACCATCATCACTGCTTCGCCGTCTTGGAAATCACAGTGCCCTCAATGAGCAGCACCACCACTCGGGTCTTGCCCTTGGCATTGGTCTGCACACGCACCGTCTTGCTGAAGGCACCCGGGCGACCCACGGTGCTGTAAGTCACCTTGATCTTACCCTTCTTGCCGGGCTTGATGGGCTTGGTGTCATACTCCGGCTTGGTGCAGCCGCACGAGGCGACCGCGTTGACAATCAGCAACGGCGAGTCGCCGGTGTTGGTGAACTCAAACACGTGAGTGACCGACTGGCGTTCCTCCTTGATTGAGCCGAAGTCATGATAGTTGGTCGCAAACGAAGCAATAGCCTCGGCTCCGGCAGTCACCGCCACCGCTAGCACTATCATCAGTATTGTTGCTATTCGTTTCATTGTCATTGTCATTATCATCAGTTCGTCTTACCTGCCGCTATGGTCTTGATGTAGGCGCGGCGGCGCTTCTTGGGGTGTGTCTCGAAGTAGTCCCACTGTGACAGCACCTTGTCGTTAGCCTCTAGCTCCGGATTGCTCTCGGCGTAGACATATCCGTGGCGGATGTAGCTGGGAATGAGGTCGGTAAAGAGCAGCGCGTTAACGCCCTTGTTCTGGAACTCGGGCTTGACCGCCACCAGCATGAGGTCCACCACCGGATTCTTGCCCTTGAACGCCTTGAGCAGGTGCCACCAGCCCAGCGGGAACAAGCGTCCGCGCGAGCGTATGAGACCCTGGCTGAGTGAGGGCAGCGAGATGCCGACGCCCACCAGCTCGCCGGCGCGCTCGTCGTCGGTGCGCACAATGAGCGAGATGTCATCGAGTGGCAGGAACGGCAGGTACATGTCAATGTAGTGGTCAATCTGCCGCTTGGTCAGCGGTGAGTAGCCGAATAGGCTGTCGTACGCCTCGTTAATCACCTCAAAAATCGCGTTGCCGTAGTCCTTGACCAGCTTGCGGCGGCTTGTGTAGTGCACATTGTCCACATGGTAACGGCGGCGCACGATGTCGGCCACGCGCTGCATCTTGGCGGGAATCTCGTCCGGCACCATGATGTGCAAGCCAATCCAGTCCACGTCCTTCTCAAATCCCATGCGCTCCATGTGGGCGGGATAATAGGCGTGGTTGTAAATCTCGGCTTGGGTGGCGACAGCGTCAAAGCCCTCAATGAGCATACCCTCGCGATCCATGTCGGTAAAACCAAGCGGGCCCGTCAACGTTTCCATACCATTCTTCAGGGCCCACTCGGTTACCGCGCCGAATAATGCGTCGACCACCTCGGCGTCGTCGATGAAGTCCACGAATCCGAATCGTGCCCCCCGGCGACCGGTGCGCTCGTTGACCGCGCGATTGATGATACCGGCAATGCGTCCCACCGGCTTGCCGTCGCGAAACGCCATGAAATAGATGCTGTCACAAAACTCAAATGCCGGATTCTTGTCAGGACGCAAGGTGTCCACCTCGTCAATCACCAGCGCCGGCACGTAGTAGGGGTTGTCGGCATACAGGTAGTCAATGGGATACTCCACAAAGGATGTCAGAGCCTTGCGTGTGGGTTCTATTTGCTTGATTTCGACCATGAGGCATAAGTGTTTATCGATACAGGAAGCGTTTGATGCTGCGCTTGGGCGTCTTCTCGAACTCCGAGGCAATGAGCTCGATGGTGGCGATGCGCTCGTAGGGTGCCACCAGCTTGTTGAGCTCCACGCGCAGGTTCTCCATGTGGGCGGGCAGTTGGTCATGGGTCATGCCCAACTGGTCGAGCGCCTCGTAGTCCGGATAGACCAGCGCGACCAGCTTGCCGCCACGGTCCACGACAAGGCTCTCGGCGACACCGAGCATGTTGTTGAGTTTCGCCTCAATCTCCTCGGGATAGATGTTCTGTCCGTTGCTCGAGAGCAGCATCGTCTTGAGCCGGCCGCGTATCGAAACTGTGCCGTCGGCGCTGAGCGTGCCCATGTCGCCGGTGTGCAGCCAACCCTCGTCGTCAATCACCGCGGCGGTCGCCTCATCGTTGTGATAGTAGCCCATCATGGCATTCTCACCACGCACACAAATCTCGCCCGGCACGTTCTCGGGGTCGTCGCTCAGGATCTTGCACTCCATGATGCCCGGCAGCACCCTGCCGGCACTGTGCGGCACAAACTCGCGCCACGGCGTGTGGCTCACCAGGGGCGCGCACTCGGTCATGC
>CAMHDX010000105.1 GCA_946183895.1 uncultured Porphyromonadaceae bacterium
GGCAGGTAGATGCGCGTCATGCACGTTTGCGCCAGCGTGAAGCCGTGAACGAACGCCTCGCCTTTCTGCCGATCGCGCTGCGAGGCGAAACGGTGAAGGGTGTCGGCGAGATATTCGAAGTAAGGCTTCCAGTCCCCGTCAAATGCCATAGCCTCCATGAGTAGGCCTTGACGATAGGCATCGGTAGACAACTCATTCTGCCGGTATGCCTCGGTGATGTAGCCGTACATCTGCTCGCGCACCACTTGGTTGGGGATGCGGAACTGCGTCTTGCCGCGGCGGCTGCCGGCGATGGTGAGCAGGCCGAAGTAGTAGAGGAGGCTGACGAAGTTATCGGGCGAGGTGATTGTCTCGCTCGGGAACGAGCTCTTGAGCTCGGCGGTGATGCCGCCGGTCTCGATGATGGTCTGCACGATTGAGGCGTCGTTGTTGAAGCCGTGGTCCTTGCGGATGAGCATCCGCAGCTTGTTGTAGTCGGTGCGGATGTTGTTGTCGAGCATCGTCTTGGGCAGTTTGCCGCCGTTGTGAATGTACCAGTTCACGAAGTATAGCACCATGTCGCTATTGTACATGGTTGGGTTATCCAGACAATCTTCCGAGAAGCAGTAGTTGTCGTACCACGGGCGCATGATGTCGATGAGCTCGTCGGTGGTGTGGCGGAAGGTGTAGTACTGCCGGTAGTAGTCGAGCATCTCGCGCACGTCGCTCTCAGTGAAGCCCACCATGTCGTTAAACTCGCGCCAGGCGGTGTAGTTGGTGCCGATGTTGAAGCCGCTGGTGAGGTCGTCCATCGTCACGGGGCTCACGCCGGTGACAAACAAGCGGTCGATGGCGCTGTCGGTGCCACTCTTGATGGCGTTGAAGAAGGCTCGGAAGGCTCCGGTGCCGTGGGTCTGCGCCTTGTAGTCGGGCTCGGTGGACGGGTCGGAGAGGATGGCGTTGGTGAAGTGGTCGTACTCATCGATGAAGAGGTAGATCTTGCGCCCAGCCTTGAAGCAGAGGCGTGAAATCGCCGCCAGCTTGTTGGCGGCACCGGTTGCAGCCCTGAGCACCGCAAGAGCGTTGTCGGGAAGCAAAGTCTTGTAGTCTTCAATGAACGCCTCAAATTGTAGGCTACAGTAGTTGTCTAATCGTTCCTTGTAGCCCTCGAGGTCGCCGGCGAAGGCCGAGAAGTCGAGGAAGAGCACGAGGTAGGAGTTGCGCAACGCGGTGGGGTGACTGCCGATGTACAGGTCGCCAAACAGGCGGTCAAAGCGCTCGGCGCGGTTCACGTCGTAGTACTTGCGCAGCATGTGCATCAGCAGCGACTTGCCGAAGCGCCGCGGACGGATAAAGAAGAAAAAACGGTTTGACGCCTCAATCTTGGGAATGAAGCGTGACTTGTCGACGTAGTAATAGTTTGAGAGGCGCACTTCCTCCCAGTTCTGCATCCCGTAGGGGATCCCCTTGACTTGCTGCTGTGACTGTTCCATTGCTGTTATGCTCAATATCTAAATTGCAAATATACGACTTTTATTTGAATTCACAATGCACAATTTAAGACAATTCACAATGCACAATTCACAATTCACACAATTCACAATTCACAATGCACAATTCACGATGCATAATTCACGATGCACAGGGTCTCCTGCAAATAACTATGTTGGATATAGGTGCGAATTGAGCAATAGTAGCGGCAGGCAAGTCGCTAGACTTGGCCTCCATAGCCGGCAGGAGCTATTGTCGTGTTGTCCTACAGCTATCGCCGTAGTTCATTTTCGTCGCTTTAACCCCACAGAGCCAAAGGCACTGTGAAGTTAAAGAGCTAACAACGGCTATCGCCGTAGATGGTGAAGTAGTGTCGGTACGGCACTGATGGCGTAGAGTGGCAGGTCGTGTAGTACACCACTGGTTTTGGGGCCATTTAAACTTAGGCGTAGCGCCAATGTCGGTGCATAGCGCTTGATATAGGTGCCGAGACTCTTGGCATGCAGATTGGTGCCCGACTTTATTGCAAGAGAAGTCACATAATTCATTATGAAAAACGTGAATTTTATCTCAAAATTCATTGGGAAAAACGTGATTTTTCTCGTTTCTGAACCTGATTTTATATGCAAGTATATCTATCGTGCCTCCCGTGATTTTCGTGAATTTTCGTGCGGCTCATATTATTTTCACTCACCTGCACTACCGTTGACCCTGCGGGTCGAAGGTAGGCGGCGGTTCGGAAAACTGCAAATAAATTTGCGTTTTCACTCACCTTGCACTACCTTTGTAGCACAAATTGTGTGGTATTGTTGTGCCTTCAAGTCGGCGATTTGCTTAATCGGCTGGCTGACAGGCAGATAATGCTGCATGTTGCTTGTTGTAGATAATACATAATAATTAATTATAAGCAATAATGGCTACAATTAAGTTAAAGAAGGGATTTGACCTGCGCCTCAAGGGGCAAGTCGATGCCGATGTAAAGCCGGTTGCGGGCATCGCCCCGCCAACGGTCGCCATCGTGCCCGATGACTTTGTGGGGATTATTCCGCGCATGGATGTGCGTGCCGGCGATGCAGTGCAAGCCGGTCAAGTGTTGTACCACGACAAGAACCACGAGGCAATCAAGGTGACATCGCCGGTTGCCGGTGTGGTGCGCGAGGTGCGCCGCGGTGAGCGCCGCAAGATTCTGGCGGTCATCATTGAGCCTAAGGGAAACGACGCGGTGAAGTTTGACACCAAGCGCAACCCGCAGGAGTTGTTGTTGGACAGTGGTTTATGGACCATGATGCGCCAGCGCCCCTACGATGTGGTGCCTAATCCTGACGTGAAACCGCGTGACATTGTGGTGACGGCGTTTGACAGCGCTCCGCTGGCAACGCGTCTGCACAAGCTCACGGCTGAGCAGAGCGCCAATGCCGCTGCCGCAGTCAAGGCTCTGGCTACGCTCACCGCGGGCAAGGTCTATGTGGGCATCGCCCCTGACCAGGACATCAACATCGAGGGTGCTGAGACCAACGTGTTTGTCGGTCCGCACCCTGCCGGCAATGCCGGAGTGCAGATTGCCAACATCAAGCCTGTGAACAAGGGCGAAGTGGTGTGGACGCTGTCCATTGACACGCTGCTGCGCTTTGGCCACTTGCTGACTACGGGCGAGGTTGACTACACTGCCGAGGTTGCCGTGGTCGGTCCCTGCGCCGGCGAGCCGCGCGTGGTCAAGACCGTCATCGGCGCCCCCATTGCGTCACTGTTCACCGCACCTGAGGGCGACGACAACTGCCGCATCATCAGCGGCAATGTGCTCACCGGTGTCAAGGTGGCTGCCGACGAGTGGCTGCGTGCTCCTTACACCCAGCTGAGCGTAATCGCCGAGGTTGCCGAGCGCGATGAGTTCATGGGTTGGGCGGCGCTTAACCCCAATCGATTCAGCATCTACCGCCTGTTCACCACTTGGCTGGCAGGCAAGCGCAGCAAGCCCGTCAGCCTGGATGCCCGCATCAAGGGTGGCGAGCGCGCCATCGTGCGACTTGACGAGTATGACGACATGTTGCCGATGGACATCTACGCCGAGTTCCTCATCAAGGCCATTATTGCCCGCGACATCGAGAAGATGGAGCAGTTGGGCATCTATGAGGTGGCTCCTGAGGACTTTGCTCTCGCCGAGTTTGCCGACACGTCGAAGTTGGAATTGCAGCGCATCGTGCGCGAGGGTCTGGACTACCTGCGTGGTGAGATGGAGTAATGTTTAATAATCTAAAGTCTTCACATATATGAAATTTTTGCGTAAATACATGGACAAGATTAAGCCCCATTTCGAGCCGGGTGGAAAGTTGGAGAAACTCCAATCGGTGTACGACGGAATGGAGACATTCTTGTTCACGCCCAACACGACAGCGGGGCCTCGTGGAGTGCACATCCACGACGGCAATGACCTCAAGCGCACCATGATCACTGTGATTGTCGCTTTGCTGCCCGCTCTGTTCATGGGCATGTACAACATCGGTTATCAGCACTACCTCGCCATCGGCGAGTTGGCGCAAACGTCAGGTTGGACCATCTTTTGCTACGGTATGCTGGCAATGCTGCCGGTGATTGTGGTCAGCTATGTGGTGGGCCTTGGCATTGAGTTTATCGGTGCCCAAATTCATCACAAGGAGATTCAGGAGGGTTTCCTGGTGACGGGTTTGTTGATTCCGATGATTGTGCCCATCAACACGCCGCTGTGGATGACGGCTGTCGCTACTGCCTTTGCCGTAATCTTTGCCAAGGAGGTGTTTGGCGGCACGGGCATGAACATCTTTAATGTGGCGCTGATCACGCGCGCAGTGCTCTTCTTCGGTTATCCTTCCAAGATGAGCGGCGACGACGCGTTTGTCAAGGTTGACGATGCCTTCGGCCTGGGTGGCGGCACGGTGGTTGACGGCTTCTCGGGCGCGACACCGCTGGGCCAGGTGGCGACCAATGTGGGCGACCAGTTGTCGCTGCATGATGTCGCCGGCAATGTGCTGGGCGAGTGTGACGCCTTCATGGGCTTCATCGCCGGCTCGCCGGGTGAGACCTCGACGCTGGCTATACTGATTGGCGCTGCGATTCTGTTGATCACGGGAGTTGCCTCGTGGAGGGTGATGTGCTCGGTGTTTGCCGGTGGCCTCGCCATGGCGGCGCTGGTGCATGCGTTCCCCAGCACAACCTATGCCGCATCGTTGCTCAGTCCGGTTGACCAGCTGTGCCTGGGCGGCTTCGCCTTTGCCGCGGTGTTCATGGCTACCGACCCTGTGACTGGCGCGCGCACCCACATCGGCCAATACATCTACGGCTTCCTGATTGGTGTAATCACCATCTTGATTCGCACCTTCAACGGCGGTTATCCCGAGGGCGCCATGCTGGCAATCTTGCTGATGAATGCCTTCGCACCCCTGATTGACCACTGCGTTGTGTCTTATAACATTAAGCGTCGCTTGGGACGTGTCAAACAATGAAAGGAGGGCCTTACTATGAACAAAAACAGTAATACCTATCAGATTTTGTACGCCGCGGTGATGGTGGTGCTCGTGGGTGCCGTGTTGGCATTCATCTACATGGCGCTCAAGCCGCAGCAGGATGAGAACATTGCCAATGACAAGCGTCGCCAAATCTTGAGTTCGCTGCACATCGCCTCTCCCGCCGACAG
>CAMHDX010000106.1 GCA_946183895.1 uncultured Porphyromonadaceae bacterium
CAAATGAAAAAGCAATTTTTTCATTTGCCATTGCGCTCGACGAGAATTTATCCTTAACGACCCTAAAGACCGCTCCCCTCAAAGCAAAAAAATTGGTTGTCTCACGACAGCCAATTCTCAATTAACCTTAAATCTAATACCATGAAAAACTTTCGAGTGCAAAGGTAATGTTTTATATTTGATTGACAATAGCATAGTTGCGATTTTTAACAAAAAATCGGCAAAAATGCCCAATTTTTAAGCAAAATTTTAATTGCGGGGTGCAATATCGCCTCAGCTGAGGCAGTGCTATTGAAATCAATAAACCACCGTGCCCAGGTTCTCGCCTCGCATGACGCGCGCCAGATTGCCCGGCTCGTCCATGTTGAACACGTGGATGGGCAGACCATTGTCGCGGCACATCACGATGGCGCTCAGGTCCATGACCTTGAGACCGCGGTTCAGCACCTCGTCGTAGCTGATGCGGTCAAACTTGGTGGCAGTGGGATCCTTCTCGGGGTCGGCGGTGTAGATGCCGTCAACGCGCGTGCCCTTGAGCATGACATCGGCCTCAATCTCGACGCCTCGCAGCGATGAGCCGGTGTCGGTGGTGAAGTAGGGGCTGCCGGTGCCGCACGAGAGTATCACGACCTTGCCTGCCTCGAGGGCCTCAATGGCGCGCCACTTGCTATAGTGTTCGCCGATGGGGTGCATATCGATGGCGGTGAGCACGCGGGTTGGCTGGCCAATAGCCTCGAGCGCGCTGCTGAGGGCGAGCGAGTTGATGACGGTGGCGAGCATGCCCATCTGGTCGCCCTTGACGCGGTCAAAGCCGCGAGAGGCGCCTTGCAGGCCGCGGAAGATGTTGCCGCCGCCAATGACGATTGCCACTTGCACTCCGGCATCGGCCATCTCCTTGACTTGGGCTGCATACTGGTTGAGGCGCTCGGTGTCGATGCCGTGACCGGTGCCGGCTGCCAGCGACTCGCCGCTCAGCTTGAGCAGCACGCGATGATAGATAATGTTGTTCATGATGTTGTTACTGATTTGATACAAATCAGGCACCGGTGGGAACAATCCCTTCCGATGCCTGATGGTTATAGGTTACATGTTTTGTGTTCCAACGAATTACTTTTGAGCGGCAAGTGCATTGGCGCGCTCGATGTATTTGTCGACATTGATGCCGTTTTGCTGGGCGTAAGACAGGTAGTTGTCCTTAATGGTCTGGTAGGCGGCAGCCTCGTCGGCATACTTCTTCTGCGCATGCAACACGGTCGCTTTCTTGAGGATAAACAGCGGCGTGTACAGGTCGTTGTTGTCACTCAACTCAATCGCCTTGTTGAAGGCGCTCAGCGCCTTGTCGTATTGCTTGAGGTTGACGTAGCAGTCGCCCAGCAGCGATTTTGCAGCCGGACCGACGAGCTTGCCGGCGGGAGCGTAGGCCTCAAGATACTTGGCAGCCTCGTCAAACTTGCCCTGGTCAAAGAGCATGATGGCGGCATTGAGGTTGGCGCGATTGGCGGCGTCGTTGCTATAGCGGTCAGCAACGGCCTTGTAGTCGAGCAGAGCCTTGGCGGTGTCACCCTGCATCAGGGCGAGGTCGGCCATTGAAATCTCATCTTTAGCCTTGGCGATGTTCGGGTTGCGCACCAGGTAGACGTAGCCTGCTGCCAACAGCACGACAGCAACGATTGCCGCGATGGCATAGGTGATGTACTTCTTGTTGTCCTCAACGCGTTGTACAGCGCTGGTCATCTGTTGATTTACCTCTTCGATAGTGGTGCGGGAACTCCCGTTCTGATTCTTTGCCATGATATATCTAAATCGTTAATAGTTACATTATTATAGCCGTTGTGAACAAGTCTGTTCACTATTCGGCGTGCAAAATTAGTCAAATTTATCGAAATATCAAAATTAAAGTGTAAAACGCTGCTGCGCTGCGTGTGGTTGCACGTCAGCGGGGTGGAGTTGCGGGAACCTCGGCTGGCGCGTAGGCGCCGCGTTCTTGCTTGATAACAGCCTCAAAGGTTTCGGGCGTGAGCGCGCGTGCCTTGAGGCGCGAGCGGTAGGTGTAGACGGTTGACAGTGATGCCCGCAGGATGCCGGCAATGGTGGCGTTGTCGCTGATGCCGAGCCTGATGAGCGCCAGGATGCGAAGCTCGGTGGACAGCCCCTTGCCATCGGTCTCAACATGCGCGTCGGGCTTGAGTAGTGAGTTGACAGTGGCGACAAAGTCAGGGTAGATGTTGAGGAACGCCTCGTCAAAGTTGTCGTGAAACATCGTGACACTCTCGGCGGTGTCGCTGTTGCTCTTGAGGTTGGCGACCAGTTGCTCGTAGCGGCGGTCATGTGCGAGCTTGAGGTTGTCCTTGCGGCGGTGGTCGTTGCGGTCAATCAGTGTGCTACACAGCATGAGCAGGCGCGTCAGGTACTCGTCCTTGATGTTGCTGGTTTGCGCCAAGCGGCTGTTGACGTCCTTGAGCTGCTCTACGGTCTCGGACAGCGTGGCGTTGATGCGGCTCACCTGGCGTGAGGCGGCGCGGCGTTTGCGATTTTGATACAAGGCGTACGCCAATGCCAAAATCAAGATGAATGCGGTGGCACCCACCAGTATCAGCAGCATCGTGCGCCGTTGGTGGCTGGCGGTGCGGTTGTCATTGTATGCCTTGATGATAATTGGGACAAGTTGAGCCGACTGGATGTGGCGCAGGCGTGTGCCGAAGAACTTGGCGTCGTTGATGCTCGTGTTCAGGTAGTTGAAGGCGCGGTCAGGGTCGCCCTTGTCGAGCAGCATCATTGACAGTGAGCGCAGCGAGGTGTTTTCGCGCACGGCACCCGCCACGTCGCTGATGGCGGCTAGCAAGAGGTAGTGCTCACACTGCCGCTCATCGCCCTTGCGTCGATAAAAGTAGGCGAGCGTACTGGTGATCACGGCATATCGCCTCCTGTCAATCACGCTCAGCAGTGCTTGCTCGTCGCTACCGGTGCTGTCGGCTATAGTCTTCTTGAGTTCGGCTTGCAGCATCTTGATGGCGGTGTCGTAGTCCCCGTTTTCGCAGTGGTAGACGGCGTCGGCAAAGGTGCGCCGATAGCTGCCCGGCGCCGCGAGCCCGATGGTGAGCGCTCGGTAGTGCTGCGCGCTATCGGCGTTAGCGGCTTCATAGGGCGTGCCCTGAGTGTATTCTTGCCTGAACAGGTACAGCTTGGCGCGCTCGTTGTAGTACTCGGCGCGCAGCGAGTCGTCAAGCGAGCGGGTGTCGATGTGGTCAAGGGTATTGTCCGCTACCTCAAACAGTCCCGCCACCGACTGGATGTAGGCCAGCTTGAGCAACGCGGCGTTGTTGTACCGGGCGTTGTTCATCGTGCGGGCCAGCTCAACGTTGAGGGTGGCGTAGTGCAGTGCCGAGTCGAACTTGAATGCGATGTACTGCTCGTACATCCTGTCGTTGAGGGCATATTGCGCTTCGGGCGACAACTGGCCGCCGGTCATGGCAACGCGCACGGCGTCAATCGAGGCTTGCTTGGCAAGCGTTATCGAGTCTTGATTGGCAATTAGCGCATCAAGGCGTCGGTACAACTGCTCGGTGGTCGTCGCCATGGTGAAGCATTGTGTCACAAGCGCGAGTAGGGCTATCAGAGTTCTCATGATAACGAGTGGTTGGGACTGTTCGAGGCTACAAATTTAATAAAAAAGACCCGGAAACATCAAGCCGACGCATGTCATAATGTAATGTTTACAACTGCAAATATTTTTCACACTTTTTAACAACGCTCCAAAATGGTGATAAATAAAAGGATTTGAGTTGTGTGGGATAAAAAAATTGAACAAATGCAAATTTTGTTTTGTAAATTGCCCCGATTTTTTTTGTAACTTTGAAGCCTAATTGAAGTGAGAAACAACAACTGCTTGTAAATCATGGCAAAAGACAAAACTGACGGCCGTCGGCGCTCGACGGTTAATAAGATTTTACGCGAAACCGTGCAGGGTCGTTCCATCTCGGTGGAGTTCTTCAGGCGATATGCAATCTATATCGTCGGCCTCATCATCATGGTGTTGTGCTACATTGGCAACAAGTATATCTATCAAAGTCGCCAGGAGATGGTGTTGAAGTTGCAGAGCGACTTGAAGGACGCAAAGACCGACCTTGTGGACATGAGCGCGCGTTACAACTCTATGGTGCGCGAGAGCCACATGGTAGCATACGTTGACTCGTTCAACCTGCCGCTCACCGCGCCCGACCGTCCGCCCTATGTCATCAGCGAATGATGCGACAAGCACTCCGACAGAGCATTTTCCCAGCACTCCTATAGTTCTTATTATCCAAAAGGCGGCAGGTGCCGCACTCCACGTTAAGCTATGGCAACAAAATCAGCACCGGCAAAGAAGAAGAAAGTGACGACCAACAAGCGTTCGGTCTTGTTTATTTACACATTAATAGTAATGAGCGTGTTGGCTTTTTCGAGCCTGATATTGTACAACATGTTCAAGTTGTCGGTGGTGCAGGCCGCCGCGTGGAACGACAAGGCTGCCCGCGTGCTTGAGCGCGAGGACCCCATCGAGCCCGAGCGCGGCAAGATACTTGCCGACGACGGCACGGTGCTGGCTGCGAACATGTACTTCTACGTGGCTCGCGTGGACTGGCTGAGCAAGGGCATCAAGCGCGACACGCTGGCGGTGTTGCTGCCGGCGCTTGCCGACAGCCTGGCGGTGTTTGACCCTACCTATACCCGCAAGCAGTGGTATGAGCGGTTGCGCCATGACATTCGTGAGATACAGACGGCGGGCGACCTGCGCACCATGGGTGCCGCCAAGGGCTTGACTGACCACCAGATGGATAGCCTGGGCTGGAAAGAGAACCATTCCTACCGGTTGATTAAGCGCAAACTCTCGCACAACGAGTTCAAGCGGTTGAAGTCGTTCCCCTACTTTAACCTCGGTCGCAATGCCAGCGGCTTGTATCCCGACACCGAGGTGGACCGTCGCAAGCCCTATGGCTCAATGGCATCGCGCAGTATCGGCACGGTCGAGACCGTTGATGGCGAGGTGCACGGCAAGCAGGGTCTGGAGAGCTCGCTCGATTCGCTGTTGCGTGGCACGCCGGGTGTGAGCAAGCGCATTCTG
>CAMHDX010000107.1 GCA_946183895.1 uncultured Porphyromonadaceae bacterium
CAAATAGGCTGCGCACAGGTTGCGCATGGCGATGGCTGTAATTGGGGGGCAAAGCGACATGGGGCACGCTTGGCGGTAAGATGATTTTTTGTAACTTTGCACTCACAACCCGTGATAACCCCATTGCATTGATGATAAAGACCTGGACAAGAATTATGATTGCCGCCGTGCTGGCTATTGCGCCGGCACTGATGATGGCAGACAACAATAGCGTGACTGAGAAGTTACGCGAGTTTGACATGGCCACCGCGAGCACTCGCGTGGACATTGCCAACGCGTTGATGAAGACCCTTGCCGAGGCTGAGCTTACCGAGGGCGTGATCGCCTTTGATGCCTCAACACCTGCCGACACGCTCGCGCAGCAGGTAAACTACTGGGCAGGCGAGTACCTCTACTCCACCGCCGACTATGCCGAGGCTCGCACTCGCGCCGAGCGCGCCCTGCCGCTATGCCGCGGCAAGGCCATTGAGGCAGACTGTCTCAACTTGCTCGCTCTGGTGTGCTTTCGCCAGGCGGACTACGACGCTGCCGCCGACTATGCCATGCAGTGCTACGCCCTCGACGAGAAGAGTGGCGACCCCGACATGATGAGCGCCTCGCTCAACACGATTGCCGGCATCTATCTGGGTGCCAATCGTCCGCAAGAGGCCGAGAAGTACATCCTCAAGGCGATTGACCAGGCGCAACGCGCCGACAATGCGGCACGCATGGCGGTGCTGCAGGGCACCGCCAGCGAGGTGTACCACGCCATGCTCGACGACACGAAGGCCTTGCGCTACGCCATGCTTGCCCACGCCACCGATAGCGCTCGCGGTCGCGCCGATCGCGCCGCCGTGCGCCTGGTGCAGGCTGCCTCGGCGCTCAACGGGTTGCACCGCTACGGCGAAGCGGAAGACGCGCTGCGTCGCGCCATTCCGGTGCTGCGAGAGTGTGGCGACAGCCACTCGCTGGGCATCGCCTTGAACAAATTGGGCAAAGCGCTGCTGGATAGCGATCGTGCCGGCGAGGCGGTGCCGATGTTTCGCGAGGCGGCAGCCCTGTTTGTAGCCATGGGAGACATCGGCAACGAGCTGCACGCTCGGCGCGGCCTCTACGAGAGCCTGTGGGACATCAATCCCGACAGCGCCCACATTGAGCTTGACCGCTTTGACCTGCTCAAGGATTCACTCTACAGCCATGCCACCGCCAGTAGCCTCGCGCGCTTCAATGCCGAGTTTGACAACGAGTGGCTGCGGCAGGAAAACGCGCATCACCGCGCCATGCTGAGCCGATTAATCATTGGCGGCGGGGTGCTGCTGGCGGCGCTCATCGCATTATTGTGGTGGTACAGGCGGCGATCGCACATGCGCGTGGCGGCACTGCAAGCCATCATTGACGCCTACAACAACGATGCCGACAATAACGACACCGACACTACCGCCGTGGCGAAAGGCGATAGCGCCGATGACGCCATCACCGAGGCCGACCGGGCCTTCCTTGACGACGTGGTGGCTAACGTGCGCGCCACCATGCCCGACGGCGACCACTCGCTCGAGGCGCTCGCCTCGGCAATGTGCATCACACGCGGCCACCTCAACCGCCGCATCAAGGACATCGCCGGCGTCACCGCCCAGCAGTATGTCACCCGGGTGCGGCTGGAACAAGCGCGCGCCATCCTGCGAGATGAGCCCACGGTGGCGGTTGCCGACGTGGCTTTCCGCTGCGGATTTGACGACGCGGCGAGTTTCACTCGCGCCTTCAAGCGCACCTTCAACATCACCCCTACTCAATTCCGCCAGCAGTAAATAGCGTCCACTAGACGTCTAAACTCCCATTAATGCACGATTGTGACAATTATTTGCACGATTGTGCATAATTATTTTGTGCCGGATTTCGGAATTTTGTAACGTGAAATATTAATACTCTAAATATAACAAGCATGAAACAAACCTTACGACTACTCAGCCTGGCTCTTGTCGTGCTGGCAATGTTGCCGGCGCGCGGCACATCAATTTGGGTAAACGGCAACAAGATCACGGGCAGCACCACCATCAGCACCGGTGGCGGCACAGTAACCTACGACGCGACGAGCAAGGTGCTCACGCTCAACAACGTGGTGTTCAGCCGCAGCGGCAGCGACAACAACGGCATTGACAACGACGATGTTGAAGGGCTCCGAATCGTCTTTACGGGTACCAACTCAATGACAATCAACAACGCGAGCGTGGTCATTCCCGGCAACAACAGCGTCATTGAGGTTGCCGGCGGCACCACGACTTTCAAGTGTACCGCCACCAATCAGAATGCCATCGCCCTCTACGGCGACAACGTGACTGTGCGCGGTGCCGGCAAGCTGGTTCTCGAGTCGACCAACGGTCCTGCCATTCAGGGTCGCGAGGGCAGCAGCAACTCCATCGGATTTGCCAGTGCGAAATCAACTCCGGCCGCAACGACCTGTACAACTTGAGCAACGTCTACTTCTTCCCGAGCAGCAGCACGACGACCACCCGTGGCATTGATCAGACGACAAAGATTACGCTCAAGGCACACAGCAACACCAACTACGCCCACGCCTCGGGTGTATCGGGCTATCGTCCCCAGAGCGGCAGCAACATCACCATCAAGTCGCCAACCTACGGCATGGTATTCTCAAGCCTCGCCACCGCTACCAATGCCACCAAGGAGTTTGTCATCACTGACGAGACCAATGCGTCAAACCTCACCGACTATCAAGGCTACCTGTATGGTCTAGTCTATGAAGGCGGAACCACGATTGCCCAACTTGTCGGTCCCTCTGTCAACACCAAATACACCAAACCGACAACTGCCAATATCCCTGGCTACGCCTACGTGGGCAGCGCATACTTTCCGGTAAGGATTTGCTCTGAAGCCTTTAACGGCATGACATCGCTCACCGCAGTGACACTTGACTATGGTGTGAGGGATATCTTCAACTATGCCTTCATGGGCTGCACATCGCTTAAGGAGCTACGCATTCCAAGTTCGGTCAGGATCATATACAATACAACGGTAAATAAGATTTATTGGGCAACACTGGACCCCAACGCTGTGTCGGTGAACGCCGACGCGTTTAACCCCAACAACAACACCCTCCCGTCCGCCCGCACCCTGTATCTATCCACCCAACAAGCCTACTCGCGTGCCGACAACACCAAGTTCACCAAGTACTTCACCCGCACGGTCGATGGTGTGGAGGCTTGCGACTTCAAGACGGACTATCTCGCCTACGTTGCAACCAAGGAAGGCACCGCATCTAACAGCGGTGAGATGTCGCTCGTGTCGGGCGCTTACTTGAATCCAGCGTCCCCGTGGCGGGTGTCACTCACCGCATCCACCGCGTCATACTACCACCGCGGCGGCGACACATATGGCGGCAACAATGCCTACTACTATTGCACCGGCATCGCGCCCTACGCATTCTACAACCGCGATATCACACAGTTCACTATTGACTACGCTAATGTGAAAACCATCGGAGCATACGCCTTTCAAAACTGTACTGGCTTGATCAGCGTTGACATCGGCACAGGCATGATCTCCATCGCCAGTACTGCCTTCAGCAACTGCACCGCCTTGCAGACCGTGAACTGGAATGCCGTGAACTATCCCGACATCGCACAGGGGCAATCGCCACTTAACCCACCGAGTAGTTCAATCAAGACGGTGAACTTTGGCAACTCAGTGCAACGCATCCCCGCTCATCTGTGCGTCGGGACCTCGCTGACCCAGGTGACAATTCCCAACTCAGTGACGACCATCGGCGACTATGCCTTCGGCAATTGCAGCAAGTTGACCGCTGCGACCATCGGCACCGGCGTGACGTTGCTCGCATCCAATGCCTTCTATCAGTGCACTGCGCTGATGACGGTGAACTGGAATGCCAAGGCCTGCTCCAACTTTACCCTATCGGCCTATCCATTCCAGCACAATACCCCAATCACCTCGTTCACCTTCGGCAACCAGGTGGAGGCAATTCCTGCCTACCTGTGCTTTGGGTTGAGCAAGCTGACGTCGGTCAATATACCGAGCTCGGTGACCACGATTGGCGACAATGCGTTCTTGCATTGCGACAAGTTGGCTAACGTGACTTTCTCGCCCAACTTGAAGACCATCGGCAACGGCGCCTTCAAGGACAGCGGCATCACACGGGCGGACCTGAGCGCCACCGCGCTTGAGAGCGTCGGCAACGACCTGTTTGACAACTGCACCGCGCTCACCACTGTCGAGCTGCCCGGAACACTCACGGCCTTGAGCAACAATATGTTCAAGGAGTGCACCGCGCTCGAGAGCGTCTCCATCCCCGAAACATTAACCACCATCGGCGACCAGGCATTCTACACCTGCTCGGCGTTGAAGAGCGTGACCCTGCCCCCGGCGGTAACCGCCATCGGCCACTCAGCGTTCTTCAAGTGCCAGGCACTCAAGAATATGTCGTCTTATCCCGACTGCCAGGACATCACCCTGGGCAGCGATGTGTTCGGGCTGCGCTACGGCACCACCGAAGGCTGCACACTGCATGTGCGCCCCAGCCAACTCCAGGCCTACAAGACCGCCGACCAGTGGAAGGAGTTCTTCAACATCGTGGGCGACCTGGAGGGCGATGACACCAATCCGCTCGACGTTAACGGCGACGGCGATGTCAACGTGGGTGACGTGAACTATGTGCTCAACCTGATTCTCACCGAGGCCTACGAGGCGCAGGCCGATGTCAACAACGATGACGCGGTCAACGTGGGTGACGTCAACGTGATTCTCTCCTACATCCTCGAGAACTCATGAGCGTTTTCTAACTAACAAATAAATCATTTTTTCAACACTTATTGACACATGAAGAAGATACTTCTATCACTCGCGATTGTCGCGATGACCGGCATCGCTGTGGCATGCAGCTCCGGCACTGAGAACAACACCCAAGAGGGCGCCGCCGAGGCCGCAACCGAGCAGACTGCCGAGCAGGCGGAGGCTGCCGAGGAGGAGGCACCTGCCGTTGACCCGCTCAAGCGCGACTTCGAAACCGCTGACTACACGCTCACCATTCCCGAGGGGTGGACCGGCGAGATTGACCCATTTGATTCCGTGGTGATGAAGGGCAAGGC
>CAMHDX010000108.1 GCA_946183895.1 uncultured Porphyromonadaceae bacterium
AATCATGGGGTCGTTGGTTCAAGGCCATCTTGAAGCGCATGCGGGGTTGCCGAGACGGCAATCCCGTTTTGTTTGGGTATTATGGTCATGCCCGGCAGACGACAACAAAGGCGGCGGGGCTCGCACTGAGCCTCGCCGCCTTGTTGGTTAGTATAATTCGCGTTTTAGCGGATTACCTTGACTGCGGTGGTGGTGCCGTCGTCGTAGGTTGTCACCACGATGTTGACACCCTCAAACGGGCTGTCGCTCACCTGACCGGCGGCGTTGACGTATGTCACCTTGTCGATGAGCTTGCCGTCGACGTTCAGGTCGCTCACTGCCGTGGTGCTGTTTGAAGCGTCCTCGGCGCTGACAACCTGGCCAATCAAGTTAGAGAATGCCTGTGCGTCGTCGGCGGCGATGCGACGCGGTGCGCCGCTCCACTCCTCGGCCAACTCAACGGCGACCGTCACCTTGTACTCGGCACCCACGGTGAGCGCGAGCTCGCCACCGGCGTAGTCGGTAGCCAGCTTCATGCTGCGACCCTTGCCGTTGCTGTAGCCACGCAGGGTGGGCACGCCGTTCTCGACAAAGTAGTAACCGGTCACGTTGACCACCTGGCCTGCGCTCGGGGTCTCCCACACGGCGGGTTGTGACGCGCCGCCCACATTCTCGTCACCGAGCTTGACATCGGCGATGGTGTACTGCACGTTCTCGCCAATGGCCTCGGCGGTGCTGGCAACTGCCATAGGAGCGGTGGTGCTGCCGTTGAAGCGTGCGCGCACACCGGTGATGGTTTGCACGTTCTTCAGCTCGTCGAACAGATCCTCGGGCAGTTGAATCGGCATCCAGTTGCCCTGACCATCGGTAGTGTAGAGCACTTGACCGCCTGCCGAAGCCTGTGCCACAGCGAGGTTGTCAATGATGAGCACATCCTCGGTGATGTTCTGCTCAATCACGTCGGCAAGGCTGTAGCCCTTGACGAGCACGAAGTTAAGACCGTCAACGCTTGCGCTCAGGTCAACGTCTTCTTGCTCAGTGGGAGCATAGCCGGCAGCTTGCACGGTGATGGTGTACCCGGCACCGGACTGAATCACGTTGAGCGTGTATGCGCCCGTGGCATCGGTCTCAGCGCTATACTCTGCACCGTCCTTGGTGGCAAGCACCGTGGCTCCCTCAACCGCTTCGCCGGCACCGTTGGTGACAACACCGGTCACAACAGCGGCATCCTTGGCGACAACTAATCCCATTGTCGGCAAGAAGTTGGTAGCCGTCAGGCTACTCAGCGTGCCGATAAATTCGGGAACTGTCGAAGTGCGTGCCGCACCGTCTTGCTTGTAGTAAACTGCCTGGTTGCCGCTTGTGTTAGCTCCATAGAACGTAATAGAGTTGCTCTTGTAGCTTGAGTTCTTGGTGGCAAGAATCACCTCGATGCTGTTGCCCTCGTAGGTGATGGGCTCGCTCAGGGTGAACCACATGATGCCCTGTGAACTAATGGCGTCGTCGGGCTGGCCTGCCTCGAGTTGCAGGGTGAAGCCATCCACGCTCAGCGCGTCGGTTGCCGGTGTGGTGTTCTCGCTCTGGGCGGTCCACAGGTAGTACTCATCGCTCAATATAGCAGAGCTGTTCTTGTAGGAGAATCCAATCTTGGTAATCTTTTCGCCCTCATTCACCTTGCCATCAATCTCAGCAGCTGTGTAGATCAGATGGCTACCATTCTGATAATAGGTGTTTGCTGCGTAGGGGACATTGGTGTTGGTTACTGTGCCCTCATTGATGAGGATATCAGTGCTGGCGGCACTTTCCTCGGCCACCTCAACGGTGATGACCGCGGTAGCGAACTCGTAGCTGTCGTCGGCTGATGGGATTGCCTTGACCTGCAGGTCGTGGGTGCCAGCCACACGTGGAGTGTACTCGAAGGTAAACTCCCGACTCTCGCCGGATTCCAGGACGACGGTTTGACCCTCATACACGTCCTCGTTGTCATACAACGCGACAACAAACTCGTCAGCCTCGCCCAGCACATTCTTGAGCGTGGCGGTGTACTCCTTGCTGTAGTTCACCATGCCGGTAGTCTCGCCGGTGAACGAGGTGAACATGGCATCGTGCTCAACAATGACGCGCTCGCCGCCGTAGATGTCGTCAACACCCGCACCCGAGATGACAAACTTGAAGTAGTAGTCGCCCTCGGCGGGAACGCTGACCACGTTGGTGGTGAACACGCTGCGCTCGGTGCTCACGCCCTCAAATGCGGTCCATTCGTTGCGATCGGTCGAGTAGCTGACGGCAACGCTTGGGCCAAATGAATAGCCGGCGGTGGTGAACGTGAGGTTCAGGCCGGTGTTGTTGTCAAAGTGGATGCGCGGAGTGATGAGCGTGCCCGCATCGCCCGTGACGTAGGCGCTGGCATAGCCCATGTAGTGGTTGCTGCTGATGTCGGCGCCGCTGACAAAGTCGGTGCGCGACTTGCGCTCAATGCTCGAGCCCACAATAAAGCCGGCATCCAGGTCGTCCTCAAAGTCCTCAAGGAAGGTGGTGGCAGCCAGGCAAGCACCGCTGGCGGTGACGTTGAGCGGCTCAATGCCGTCGGCGCTGATGGTGAGAATCTCGTCGTTGTCAAGCACGACAGGCGTTGCCACAGTCAGCGTGATGGTTGCGGTCTCGCCCGGAGCCAGTTCGGTGACTTGACCGGTGGCGGTCACGCTCGACGGAGTGACACAAGCGATGTTCTGCAGCGGCCAGTTGCCCTCGTTGGCAAGCACAACGTCAACGCTGCGACTGCCCGTGAACACACCCAGGTCAATGTTGCCGGTCAGCTTGGTGGTGCCGTCTGCCTTGTACAGCACGGGCACCGGAACCAGAGCCGTCACCTTGACATTGCTCACGGTTGCGCCGGTTTGCTTCAGGCTCTCCTTGACCACATAGCTATAGGTGTTGCTCGTGGCAGTGCCGCCGTGTGCGTAGGTGAATACAACGGGTGCTTCGATGGTCTCGCCGATAGCGACCGCTGTGCCGGCGATGCCTGTAGCGATGGGGTTCTCGGTGTCGGTCGAGAGGTACACGTCGAAGGTGTAGTCCTCGGCTGCCACGTCGAGCAAGCCCTTGTTCTGTACGGTAGCGGTGAGTGAAATGGTCACGGTGCCGTCAAGATTGGCGTCGAAGTTCTCCGCGTCGGCGCTGACCGCGGTCACGGCGATGTCAGCCTCGCGCACCAACTCGTCGGCGGCGAAGAAGTTGAGAGCGCCCAGCGGAATGGCGATTGCCAACTGCTGTGTCTGCTCCAGCTGCAGCGTGCCGTAGGACCAGCCGCTTGTGCTCAACTCGGGAGCCCACGTGATGTCGAGCGGCGTGCTGCCCTTGATGGTGCCGTCCTCGATGGCGAACGCCTGCACGCGGTGGGTCGGCGCGGGGTTCACGTACTTGCCGATGAGCATCACCTTGCCGTTGACCTTGGGCGTAATCAGGTAGTAGTAGCGGCTGCTGGTCACGTATTGGGCACTTTGAATAGCCACCTCGCCGTCATCACCGCTGAGCACCGTGTAAGCCGCGGGAGAGCTCTCCTCGCGATAGTTGCTCACATCGCTGCCAAAGTTGGTGGTCGACGACACAGCCTTCCAGCCCGTGGGCAAGATAGCACTCGTGCTGATGCCGTCAAAGGTCTCCTGATAGCCGGTGGGCACCTCGAGTGCGCTACCGCTCAGGGAGACCTCAAGCGTGCCGGCGTCACCACAGTTGATGCTCATTGTCGCGCTGTTCTCGCCTGCCGCAGTCGGAGCGTAGGTCACCGGAATGACCAGCGCCGCGCCGGCTGCTAGCTCGGCGGGCTCAACATCGGTTGAGAACGGAGCTTCAACGCTGATGCTCGGCGTGAACGCGTTGTTGCCCTGGTTGCGCAGGGTCACCTGCAACTGCTTGCTAGAGCCAGTGAGCACTGTGCCGAAGTCGAGCGCGTCGGAGCTCACACTAGCCTTGTAGGCCTGCGGCTCCTCAAAGAAGAAAGCTGTCTTAGGCAAGAACTTGACGCCCTTGGTTGAAGAAGTTCCGTTCCATGATGTATACTTATAATAAGCGGTATTGTCGCTTTGCGTAACACCATAAAAATCGCAGTAACGGTAGGAGCCTGTGGATGTCACACGCGTGGCGATGACCAATTGACCGCCGCTGTAAGTAAACGGATTGTCAAAGGTGATAGTGAGCGTATTGTCAGTCTCGGTGCTGCACACTTGTCCTGTCTTCACCGTGGTCATTTGCTCCCACGCAGCATCAACGTCAGTATAAGAGATGTTTTCACCCAGTCGCACCTCAACTTGTGCCGAGTTGGTTATAGCCGCATTGCCAAAGAAACGAATGCCCGTGATTGCTTGACCGGTCAAGAAAGCAGTCTCATCACTGGGATAGAACATAATTGATGTTGTGCCCTCAGTGTCAAGATAAGAGCCATAAAGTGGAACATAGCTATTGGTTGTCGTTCCGTCAATAATCGTCCAGGGGCTAGTGGGGACGATGCCGGTGCCGCTCAACGCGACGGTGTAGCTGCCGGCGTCACCGCAGTTGATGCTCAACGATGCGGTGTGCTCGCCCGTCTCGCTTGGGGCGAAGGTCACGGTCACTTGCTGCGAGGCACCGCTTGCCAGCGTGCCCGATGCGGGCTCAATGGAGAACGGAGCACCAGCGCCGCTGATGCTGTAGCTGAACTCATTCAGACCGCTGTTCCTCAAGGTGAACGTCTGCTGGAGGGTCTTGCCCGTCAGCAGCTCACCGAAGGCGATAGCCTCGGTTGACACACTTGCGGCATATGCCGTCGGCGTTTCGTAGGTGAACATCACCTTTGGCAGGAACGCCTCGGCGCTACCGTTGGCACTGCCATTATGAGTACTCCAAGCGGTCGTCTCGCCCTGCGAAATGCCAAACCACTTGTATGCGGTTGCAGTGGCATAACCGCCCGTGGTTGACACTTTAAGGTCAAACGCGAGGTTGCCGCCCTGGTAAATCAGTGGGCTGGACAACTCGATGGTCATCTCGCTCACACCGGTAGTGGGTCCACCTGTGCCCACCGTTGGCAGGTCAAGGAAAGCGCTCAACGTGGTGCTCTCACTTGTGCCCAT
>CAMHDX010000109.1 GCA_946183895.1 uncultured Porphyromonadaceae bacterium
AGAACGACGGCAACTGGCCGTTGATCAGCAGCAACTTCAATAGCGGTCAATATCGCCGCTATGCGGTGACCTTTGTCGAGAACCACGACACCCAGTATCGTGATGCCAGCAACCCGCTGGATCCCCTCAAGAAGGACACCATTGCCGCCAACGCTTATATGCTGGCTATGCCCGGCACCCCTTGTGTGTTCTATCCTCACTGGAAGGAGTACAAGAAGGAGATTAAGGCGATGAGCGCCGCCCGCAAGCTCGCCGGCGTCAACAACATGAGTTCCTACGCCCTCAAGGCGTCGACCGCGACCAACTTCGCCATGGCAGTGACCGGCACCAAGGCTCAGCTCACCGTGGCTGTGGGAAGCAAGTCCGGCTCGTACAACGGCCCGAGTGGAACCACCGAGATCCTCAAGGGCTATCACTACAAGTACTTCCTCGCCAACACTGCCGAGGTGGCATGGATTGACCTGCCCAGCGGCACCTACAAGAACGGTGAGGAGACCGCCAAGATGATTGCCGTGAGTGCCACCAGCGGTGCGCAGATTGTCTACACCACCGACGGCAGCGAGCCCACCGCCACCAACGGCACCAAGGTGTCGAGTGGCAGCACCCTCAAGATCACCAAGGCGATGACCCTCAAGGCAGGTTTGCTCGTGGGTGGCAAGGTGACTAACGTGTGCACCCGCACCTACAAGATCAAGGCTCCCTTCACGCCCTACACCATCACCGTCTACCTCAAGGACCCGATGACCAGCGCAGCCAAGTGGGCTAATGTGAACTACTACATCTGGAGTGGTGCCGACAACAATGCCCAGCTCATGGGCGACTGGCCCGGCACTCAGGTGACGACCACCAAGACCCTCAATGGCGTGAAGTACTACTACAAGACCTTCGACGTGACGATGGAGGACTACTACCTGCAGGCAGTGTTCAACAACGGCGTGGCTCCCAGCAGCACCGACCCGAAGAACGTCCAGAGCGATGACACTCCGCGCATCTACAAGGACGCCGTGTTTGAGCTGGGCGACTTTAACAACGCCAACGGCCACTACAAGCTGAACAACATCACCACCGACGACCTCGTGACAGCGCTGAACAACGCATCCGGCGGTGGCAATCCGTGTGATGTCGACGGCAACGGCGAGGTCAACGTGGGCGATGTCAACGCGGTGCTTGCCGAGATTCTGGCACACCCCGACGGCAAAGGCAGCAGCCAGTATGATGTGAGCGGCGACGGTGCCGTCAACGTGGGTGATGTGAACCTCATCCTGACTTACATCCTCGAGCACGCATGATGCCCTGATAGAGCATCCGTGATAATACAACAGGCACGGCAGCAACGCCGTGCCTGTTTCACTCAAAACAACTAACCACCCAATTATTAACACCGGTGGCAGTCTCCACAGGCGGGATTGCCCGACCTTAAAACCAACCGAATTAAACCTAACATGAAACGAATCTTCCTATTCATGATTGCCGCCGTGGCGCTCGTCATGAGTGCGGGCGCGCAGCAGCGTGCCGGCAAGTATCGTCACCTTGACGTGAACTATGACGGCTCGATCAACGTGGGCGATGTTAACTTGATCCTCACCGCCATCCTTGAGGGTCACACCGACCCCGCTGAGGGCGAGGACGAGATTGTCGTGCCCGACTACTATGCCGGCGGTGACATCTCGTTGCTGCCCAGCTATGAGGCGAGCGGTGTGAACTACCTGGACACGAATGGCAGCTTCATTCCCGACGTGATTGGCTACCTGAAGGCTAACGGCTGGAACTCGCTGCGCGTGCGCCTGTTTGTCAACCCCGAGAACGCTACCGCCGAAGCTGTGGGCGAGGGTGTGCGCCAAGACCTGAACTATGTCATCGCCCTGGGCAAGCGCATCAAGGCTGCCGGCATGCAGTTCATGCTTGACTTCCACTACAGCGACACGTGGGCCGACCCGACCAACCAGACTACGCCGGCAGCGTGGGCATCGCTTGACGATGACGCGCTTGGCGTCAAGATGTATGAGTACACGCGCGACTGCCTTGCCGCGTTAAAGGCTGCAGACGCTACGCCCGACCTGATCCAGACGGGCAACGAGATTTCTTACGGCGTGTGCTGGGCTCCCGCCGGCGGCACAGCCATCAAGGCTGTCGACAGCGGTGGCTGGTCGCGCTTCCTCGCGCTCGAGAAGCAGGCAATCAAGGCTTGCCGCGAGGTGTGCCCCGACGCCAAGATCATTCTGCACACCGAGCTGGTGCGCAACCGCACGTTGCTCAAGAGCTACTACCAGAACGTTGACGTGCTGGACTACGACATCATCGGTTTGAGCTACTATCCCTACTATCATGGCTTGTTTGATGCCCTCAACGGCGCGTTGAGCGACATGGAGAGCGCTCACCCCGACAAGGATATCATGATTTGCGAGACCGGCTACTTCCATGTGTGGCAGCCCGAAAATGTCAAGTTTGACTATTCGGCGACCTATCCCATCAGCCAAGCCGGCCAAAAGGCGTTCACCGATGCCATGGTGCAGCAGTTGAAGAATCACCCCAACGTCAAGGGCCTGTTCTGGTGGTTCCCCGAGGCTAATGACGGCGGCCTGTGGCCCAACCAGGTGCGTACAGACTGGTACAACGCCGGCTTGTGGGACAACCAGACCCACTACGCCTCGCCGGCAATCGCCAGCGTAGGCGCCTTTGCCGAGTAATCGCGCGTCACCCGATACAATGCGAGCGGGGGAGCATGGATAGCCATGCTCCCCCGCTCGTGTGTATCCAGTGAGGCAAGCGTCGTCAGGGGCGCAGGCGCATCATCAGCTCGTCAAAGTCGATTTGGTGCGCGTCAAACTCCGGACCCTCGACACACACAAAGCGCGTCTTGCCGCCCACGGTGACGCGGCAGGCACCGCACATGCCGGTGCCGTCGACCATGATGGCGTTGAGCGACGCCTCGGTGGGCACGTTGTACTTGAGCGTAAGCAACGACACGAACTTCATCATCACTGCCGGACCGATGGTGATGCAGCGGTCCACGTGCTCGCGTTGTAGCACCTGCTCCACGCCCACTGTGACCAGACCTTGCTGGCCGTAGGAGCCGTCGTCGGTCATGATGATGACGTCATCACTGCTGGCGCGCACCTCGTCCTCGAGGATAATCAGGTCGCGCGAGCGTCCCGCCAGCACACTCACCACGCGGTTGCCGGCTGCCTTCATGGCGCGGATGATGGGCAATAGCGGAGCCACGCCCACACCGCCGCCGCAGCACAGCACGGTGCCGAAGTTCTCGATGTGTGTCGCCTTGCCCAGCGGGCCGACCACATCGGTGAGCGCGTCGCCCGGATTGAGCGCGCAAATCTTGCGCGTGCTGTCGCCCACAGCCTGCACGACCAGGGTGATGGTGCCTGCCACGGGGTCGGCGTCGGCAATGGTCAGCGGAATGCGCTCGCCCTTGTCGCCACAGCGCACAATCACGAAGTGTCCGGCGCGGCGAGCGCGGGCGATGAGCGGTGCCTCGACCACCAGCTTGGTCACGGCTGCCGAGAATTGCTCCTTTGCGATAATCTTGTTCATGTCGTTCGGTGCGAGGTTCGTCTCGCGGTATAATCTGGTTTATAGTTGTTGTGTTCGATGTGGATTAGCCTCCTGTGCAGTGCGGCGCCGTGTCACTTCGCGGCGATTTTTGCCCAGCTGTCCTTCAGGCCGATGGTGCGGTTGAACACCAGGTGGTCAGCGGTGCTGTCGGGGTCAACGCAGAAGTAGCCGATGCGCTGGAACTGGAACTTATCCTCGACCTTGGCGATGCCGGCGAGGTACGGCTCAATCTTGACGTGAGGCAACACCTTGAGCGAATCCGGATTGAGCAGCTCGCGGAAGTCGCGCTCGGCCTCTGCACTCGGGTTCTCAATCGAGAACAGGCGGTCGTACAGGCGCACCTCGGCGTCCACGGCATGGCGCGCGCTCACCCAGTGCAATGTGCCCTTGACCTTGCGGTTGCTGCCCTCGCTGCCGCTCAGGGTGTCGGGGTCGTAGGTGCACTGCACCTCGATGACGTTGCCCTCGGCATCGTGGGCGCAGCCGGTGCACATCACGATGTAGGCGCCCTTGAGGCGAACCTCCTTGCCGGGGGTGAGGCGGAAGAACTTCTTGGGCGGATTCTCCATGAAGTCGTCACGCTCGATGTAGAGCTCGCGGCTGAAGGGCATCTGGTGCGTGCCGGAGCCTTCCTGCTCGGGATTGTTCTCCATCTCCATCATCTCCACGCGGTCGTCGGGGTAGTTGGTGATGACCACCTTGAGCGGGTTGAGCACCGCGCTCACGCGAGGCGCGTTGTGGTTGAGGTCCTCGCGAATGCTGTGCTCCAGCAGGCTGATGTCGTTCAATGCCTCATACTTGGTGTAGCCGATGGCGTCGAGGAAGTTCTTGATGGATTGCGGCGTGAAACCGCGGCGACGCAGGCCGCAGATGGTGGGCATGCGCGGGTCGTCCCAACCGGCCACCAGACCCTCCTTGACGAGTTGCAGCAGCTTGCGCTTGCTCATCACGGTGTGGTTGAGGCGGTTGAACTCGATTTGGCGCGGGCAGTACTCGTCAACCTTGTCGCCCGCCAGCAGGCGCACGAAGTAGTCGTACAGCGGGCGGTGAGGCACGAACTCAAGCGTGCAAATCGAGTGGGTCACGCCCTCAAAGTAGTCGCTCTGGCCGTGCGCGAAGTCGTACATCGGGTAGACGCACCACTTGTCACCGGTGCGCCAATGGGGCTTCTTGATGATGCGGTAGATGATGGGGTCGCGAAAGTGCATGTTGCTGCTTGCCATGTCAATCTTGGCACGCAACACGTGGCTGCCCTCCTCAAACTCGCCGGCGTTCATCCGCTGGAACAAGTCGAGGTTCTCCTCAACCGAGCGGTCGCGATAGGGACTGTTGACACCGGGAGTGGTGGGTGTGCCCTTTTGCGCGGCAATCTCCTCGCTCGACTGGTCGTCAACGTAGGCGTGGCCCTCCTTGATCAGGCGGATGGCGAAGTCATACAGACGCTCAAAGTAGTCGCTGGCATAGTACAGCCGGTCGCCCCAGTCGAAGCCCAGCCAGTGGATGT
>CAMHDX010000110.1 GCA_946183895.1 uncultured Porphyromonadaceae bacterium
CAACAACAGGGACGGTTCTTTTTGTTGCTTTGAACGCCCGCGGTAATGCCTACTCCAGCTGCCAGGCGTCGATGGTGCGGGTGCAAAACGGTAGAACCGCATGGCGCTTCCACTCCTTCTCCATCTTGTCAATCTCCAGCCCCTCGAACAGGTCATGACGACCCTCAAAGTAGTACTTCAACGTCGACACCAGCAGCGACTTGCCGAAGCGACGCGGACGGCTCAGAAAGTACACATCGCCTTGTGTTACCATACGGTAAATCAAGCCCGTCTTGTCTACATAGACCATGCCGGCCTGGCGAATTCGCGCGAAGTCCTGTATACCTATCGGATAAATCAAGTTGCTCATATCGGTCGGATTTGTGTTTATCTTGCAAATATACATAAAATTTTCTTTTTGGCAGGAGTTTTGGCAGGGAAGTTTTGCTTGAATAACAAAAAAGTGTGAACTGTTGGTGGCTTTGGCGCAAAAATGCTTAGAGGTTGGGTCTTCAACGCAATCATTGGTGGGCGGTCTCGCCGGCGGGGGCAAAAGAAAAGTCAGACACTGAATGTGCCTGACTTTCAATTGATTGTGGAGCATAGCGGACTCGAACCGCTTACCTCAACACTGCCAGTGTTGCGCTCTACCAGATGAGCTAATGCCCCAAAAGCGCTGCAAAGGTACAACAATTTTTTTAATGTGCAAGCATTTGTCGCCAAAAAAATCACTCAAAATAAAATGTGAGCACCACCATGCTGTTGTGCACCTTGCTCAGCGATTCGGTAAATCGCATCATCTCGGGGTTGTCATCAAGGTCGGGACGCTTGCGCTGCAGGATGTTGCGCAGACCGAAGCAGAACTTCAGCTCGGGGCAGAGCTTGAAGAACGGGAGGTAGAAGTCGCACCCCAGTCCCACGGTGAGCATCACGTCGCTGCGTGAGAGCTTGAGCTGCTCGTAGCGCTCCTTGCCCACGCTGAACACGCCCATGGCGCCCGCGGTGAAGTAGGGTCGCATGTTGCGGTAGCGCAATGCACTAATCTTGAGGTCAATGGGCAGCACGACGTAGGTGCACTTGAGGTTCTGGCTCTGGCGCACATGGCTCGGCTCGAGGGCGTCGGTGGGTGCCAGTTGGTTGTAGAACTTGACCACCTTGTTGCCAAAGTACATGCCCGGCGAGAAGCGCAGGTTGAAGTGCTTGCCCAACCGGTAGTCAGCCAGCACGTTGACGCAGAAGCCCGGCGAGTGGTTGGGAACCTCGGCCATCCACTGCTCGCCGTCCTCGGTGATGAACCCGTTGTTGGTCAACTTCAGGTCCTGGAAGTTCATGCCCACGCTGAAGCCGAAGTGTATGCGCTTGTTGTCGGCATACTGACGGTTGAGCAACCGGTCGTTGTCCTGGGCGGCAAGGTCGTGTGGCATCACCACCGCGCACATTATTATTAATAATATTCTCGAAATCCACTTCATCATGTTAATTTAACGCTCTGGGCAAACTTTTATTGCTTGTAAGATAAAACAATGTACAAACAATAAACCCGAGTGGTTGACGTTTTAAAAAATGATGAAACGATTGTTGGAAATAACGTGGTGGCGCGGTGTGGCGACCTTGATAGGCATGGTTGTCGCCGTCGTGGCGCATGCTCAGGTTGACGCCAGCCTGTCGCAGTACTGGACTGTGCCCGCCTACTACAACGCCGCCGCCACGGGTCGCACCGACTTTATCCACATCAGTGCCGGCGCCCGCCTGCAGTGGGTGGGCATCAAGCATGCGCCCATGACCTTCATGGCGCTTGCCGACATGCCGTTCAAGCTGCTCAACCGCCGCTGGGGTGCCGGCGTGAGGCTGCAGCAAGAGTCTATGGGTCTGTACAGCAGCATCCAGGCAGGGGCTCAGCTGTCGTGGAAGAAGAAGATGCTGGGCGGCACGTTGAGCATCGGTGTGCAGCCGGGCATCGTCAGCCAGACCTTCAAGGGCAGCAAGGTGGACATCCCCGAGGATGACGCGCATACCAAGAACGACGACGCCATCCCCACGACCGACGTCAGCGGCACGGCGTTTGACATCAGTGCCGGTGTGATGTTTGAGCACAAGTGGTTCTGGACCGCCATCAGCAGTACCCACATCAACGCCCCCAGCGTCACTCTCAAGACCGAGGGCGACGACGAGCACCTGTACGAGTTCAACACCGGCAGGGCATATTATTTGATGGCCGGCAGCAATATTCCGATTAAAAACACGTTATTTGAATTACAACCCTCCATCATGGTGGGTACTGACTTTAAGGCCTATACCGCCACGGCGACCATGCGGGTGCGCTACAAGAAGTTCCTGAGCGCCGGTGTCGGATACAGGCACAATGACGCGGTGTCGATTATGGTAGGTGCCGACTACAAGAACTTCACGTTCGGCTACTGCTACGATTATCCGATCTCCGCCATCAGTCGTGTGACGCATGGCAGCCACGAGTTGTTTGTCAGTTACAATGTCAAGCTCGACATGGGCGAGAAGAATCGTAACAGCCACCGCAGCATTCGCATCATGTAGCAACCTTTAACTCGCATCGCGAGTAGTTATAAGTATAGATTTCAGTATTAATCAGTCGATAATGAAACAACAATTATTTCCAATCGTGGCAATCGCCGCAACCATCGTCATGACGACCTCGTGTGGAGCCCTGCGCAGCAATAGCTCGCAAGGCGGCGAGGTGACCGGCGTGGGCGTGACAACCTATAGCGAACCGACGCCCTACGGGATGGTGTTGATTGACTGTGGCTCGATGCGCGAAGGGCCGTCAAAGCGCGACAGCGTGTGGGGCGTGGACAGCACGGCTCACGGCGTGAGCGTGGAGGCGTTCTGGATGGACGAGACCGAGATTACCAACTCCAAATACAAGCAGTTTGTGTACTGGGTGCGCGACTCGATTATCCGCGAGCGCCTCGCCGACCCTGCCTATGGCGGCAACGAGGAGTTCAAGATTGAGGAGGACCGCGACGGCAACCCCATCACGCCTCACCTCAACTGGAACAAGGCGATACCCTGGAAGAACCCCAGCGAGGACGAGGAGCGTGCCATCGAGAGCGTGTATCGTGTCAACCTGATCACGGGCAAGAAGGAGTTGGACCCCACTCAGCTCAACTATCGCTACGAGATCTACAACCTGACCGAGGCCGCCAAGCGTCGCAACCGCATTGACGCCATTCAGCACAGCGATGTGATGCGCCGCGACTACAACACCGACCACGCTCAGGACCTGGTGGCGCCGATGATCAGCAAGGACACCGCCTACATCGACGATGAGGGCCGCGTGGTGCGCCAGACCATCACACGCCAGTTGCAGAGCGACTACGACTTTGTCAACACCTACATTGTCAACATCTATCCGGACACCACGTGCTGGATCAACGACTTTGACAACGCCTACAACGAGCCCTATGTTCGCATGTACTTTGCCAACGGCAACTACAACAACCATCCGGTGGTGGGCATCAGTTGGGAGCAGGCTAACGCCTTCTGCGTGTGGCGCACCGAGTTCCTCAAGAAGTCGATTGGCAAGGAGAATGTCTACATCGAGCCCTATCGTCTGCCCACCGAGGCCGAGTGGGAGTTTGCCGCTCGTGCCGGCATCAACGAGAACAAGTACCCCTGGGAGGGCGACTTGCCCCTCACCGGCGAGGAAGGCTGCTTCTACGCCAACTTCAAGCCGCAGGAGGGCAACTATGTCAAGGACGGCAACATCATCACGTCGCCTGTGGGCACCTATCAGCCCAACGACTTCGGGCTATACGACATGGCGGGCAATGTGAGCGAGTGGACCAGCACCGCTTACACCGAGAGCATTGACCGCATGACCAGCGACCTCAATCCCGAGTATCGCTACTATGTGGCGCAGGAGGACCCCTACAAGATGTCGCGCAAGATAGTGCGCGGCGGCTCGTGGAAGGATGTCGCCCACAACATCCGCGGTGACATACGCATGTGGGAGTACCAGAACGAGCAGCGCAGCTACATCGGCTTCAGGTGTGTCCGCACCAAGGTGGGCTTCGGCAAGGCCAAGCGCAAGAAGTGAGGCACAGTGCCGCTCACTCTCCATACAAGCGAGTATCAGTAAAAACATAATCAAATCGGTAGATTAATCAGTCTTAAAACGATATACATCAGCCATGGGCAGAATCAGAAAATATAAAAATATCGTTGAGAAATTCCTCTCGGGCGAGAGTGGTCAGCGATTCTTCAACATCGCCTACAGTATCGGTGCCGCAGTGGTTATCTGGGGTGCGTTATTCAAAATCTTGCACTTGCCCGGCGGCAACACGTTGTTGTCCATCGGTATGGGCACCGAGGTGTTGATGTTCCTCTTGTCGGCGTTTGACCGTCCCGAGCAGCAATATCACTGGGAAGAGGTGTTCCCCGTGCTCGCCTCGCATGACGAGGAAGACCGCCCCGACTTTGAGGGCGGAGGCGGCGGTGGTGGCATCATCATCGGCGGCGGTGGCGGTGTGGGCACCGCGAGCGGCGAGGGCGGCTCAGGCTCGGGCTCGGGCACGGTCAATGTGACCGTCACCGGCGAGCAGGCGCGTGCCGCGGCGGGCATCCCGCAGGGCATTGACCTCAGTCCCGAGGACACGCAGTCGTTGAGCGAGAGCATTGCCAAGATGGCTGCCGCCAGCGACCAGCTGGCGCGCATGGCCGAGTTGACCGACGCTACCCAGCAGTACCTCAATCAGATGGCGACCATCAGCGAGCAGATGCAGCGCCTCGCCACAACTACCACCGCTCTGAACGAGGTGAGCGAGACCCTGCTGCAAAGCTACCACGCCATTACCGACAACAGCACGTCAATCAACGAGAGTTCAACCGGATATGTCGAGCAGATGGCAAACCTCAACCGCAACATCAGCGGCTTGAACACCATCTACGAGATCCAGCTCAAGAGCATCAGTTCGCAGCTTGACAGCATCGACCGCGTCAACCGCGGCCTCAAGGACATCCGCGACATGTACGAGAAGTCGGCTGCCGAGAGCGCACACTACTGCGACGAGACCGAGAAGATGGCACGTTACATGAAGC
>CAMHDX010000111.1 GCA_946183895.1 uncultured Porphyromonadaceae bacterium
ACGCTGCAGCAAGAGGCCGCGCGCAAGCTCGGCTTCACCGTGTCGCAAACCATGCGCGTGGCACAGGCGCTGTACGAGGCGGGACACATCACCTACATGCGAACCGACTCGGTCAACCTGAGCAACCTCGCCCTGAACGCCATCAGCAAGGAAATCACCGAGACGCTGGGCGAGCGCTACCTCAAGGTTCGCCGCTACCACACCACGAGCAAGGGCGCGCAAGAGGCACATGAGGCCATCCGCCCCACCTACATCGCCAACCACGACATCAACGGCACCGCCCAGGAGAAGCGCCTGTACAACCTGATATACAAGCGCACCATCGCCAGCCAGATGGCCGATGCCGAGCTCGAGCGCACCATTGTCAACATTGACATCAAGGGGCGCGACGAGGCATTTGTCGCCGAGGGCGAGGTCATCAAGTTTGACGGTTTTCTCAACGTGTACATCGAGTCGAGCGACGACGATGCGGCACGCGAGGACATCCACATGCTCCCCAAGCTGAGCAAGGGCGAGCACACCACCGCCGTGGAGGTGCTTGCCTCACAACGTTGCACGCAGCATCCGCAGCGCTACACCGAGGCATCGCTGGTTCATCGCCTCGAGGAGCTGGGCATCGGCCGTCCGTCGACCTACGCCCCGACCATCTCGACGATACAGCAGCGCGAATATGTGGTCCGTGGAGAGAGCAAGGGCGAGAAGCGCGAGTATGAGGTCATTGTCCTCAAGGGCGGTCGCATCACCACGCGCAGTCGCAGCGAGCAGGTCGGCAACGAGAAGGGCAAACTGCTGCCCACCGACACCGGTATGGTAGTCAACGACTTCCTGATGGAATACTTCCCCTCGATCATCGACTACAACTTCACGGCAAAGGTAGAGCAGTCGTTCGATGAGATTGCCGGCGGCCATGACGCGTGGAGCGACGACATCAAGACGTTCTACACCGACTTCCACCCCGAGATAGAGCGCGTGTCCAACCTGCGGTTGGAGCACAAGGTGGGTGAGCGCATGCTCGGCACCGACCCCGCGACGGGCAAGCCGGTGAGCGTGAAGATTGGCCGCTACGGTCCATTGGTGCAGTTGGGCAGCGCCGACGACGGCAACAAGCCGCGCTTTGCCAGCCTGCTCAAGGAGCAAAGCGTCGCCACCATCACGCTGGAAGAAGCCCTCAAGCTCTTTGAGTTGCCGCGCAACTTGGGCGAGTATGAAGGCAAGGAAGTGATTGTCGCCAGCGGTCGTTTTGGCCCCTACATCAAGCATGACGGCAAGTACGTGAGCATTCCCAAGCATATTGACCCCAAGTCAATAAGCATTGAGGAGGCAATTCTGCTGATTAACGCCAAGCGCGAGGGCGACGCCAAGAAAGTGCTACTGAGCTTTGACGAGGAGCCCGAGCTGCAGGTGCTTGACGGGCGATATGGCCCGTACATCGCCTACAAGGGCAAGAACTACAAGATACCCCGCAAGACCGATGCCGGCACACTCACCTTAGAGGCCTGCCGTGCCATCGTTGCCGACGAGGGCAACGCGTCCAAGTCTCGCCGCAAGAAGTGAGGCCGTCGCCAGGGTTGCCTCGGCGGTTTCGATATCGGTACTGTCAAACCACAAAGTCGCGCGGCTGTAATACGGCTCGCGCGCTTTGAGTTTTTCGCGCACCAGCCGCCCGACCTCAGCGTCGGTCAGGCCGTTGAGCAAGGGTCGTTTGGCGCGCTGCTCCGGGATGAGCAGGCGGCGCGTAATCACTCCGGGCGACGTGGTGAGCCACACGGTCACTCCACACTCATTCATCAGCTCCATGTTGCCCGCCTGGCAGGGCGTGCCGCCACCGGTCGCCACAACGGCACCGGCAACCGCCACCTCACGCAGCGCGTCACACTCGGCGCGTCTGAAAGCCGCCTCGCCGGCGGTGGCAAAGATTTGCTGCACACTACTCATGCCCATCTTGTGGGCGATGTAGTCATCAAGGTCAATAAAGGGCAGGCGCATCACCCGCGCCAGGGCCTCGCCCAGGGTTGTCTTGCCGCAACCCATAAACCCCACCAGAAATATCGTCATCGCCATCACGTCAATCCTTGCATCTCGACCAGGTGGCAGTAGGCGCCACCGCGCTCAATCAGTTCGTCATGAGTACCACGCTCCACGATTTGACCATCCTGCATGACACAGATCATCGTCGCGTTCTTGATGGTGCTCAGGCGGTGTGCAATCACCAGTGTGGTGCGCCCCTGCATCAGGTTGTCAAGAGCCTGCTGCACCAGGTGCTCGCTCTCGGTGTCCAACGCGCTGGTAGCCTCATCAAGGATGAGGATGGGCGGATTCTTCAAGATGGCGCGCGCTATGGAGATGCGCTGTCGCTGGCCGCCGCTGAGTTTGCAGCCACGGTCGCCAATATTGGTCTCAAAGCCCTGTTCACTCTCCATGATAAAGTCGTAGGCATTGGCGATGCGCGCCGCCTGCTCAATTTGCTCACGCGTCGCGTCTGGCGTGCCAAAGGCGATGTTGGCGGCAAAGGTGTCGTTGAACAAGATAGCCTCCTGGTTGACATTGCCCATGAGGGCCCGCAGGTCGCGCACACGGTAGTCTCGAATATCATTGCCGTCAATCGTGACACGCCCGCCCAGCACGTCGTAGAAGCGTGGCAGCAGGTCGGCAAGCGTCGTCTTGCCGCTGCCGCTCTGCCCCACCAGCGCCACCGTGGAGCCTCGCGGGATGTCCAGCGTGATATGGTCAATGACCGTGCGCTCGTCGTAGGCGAAAGTTACATCCTCAAAGCGGATGCCCGTGGTCAGCCGCGGTGCGGGCAAAGGCTCGGCGGGGTCGGTGATCGTCACCGGAGCGCTCAAGATGCGGTCGATGCGTTCAATCGACGCGCGACCGCGCTGAATGGAATAGGTCGCCTTGCTCAGGTCCTTGGCGGGATTGATGATGCTGTAGAAAATCACCATGTAATAGATGAACTTGGGCGCGGTGATTGAGCTCGTGCCGTTCAAGATCAGCGTGCCGCCAAACCACAGCACTATCGCGATGGTCGCAGTGCCCAGGAACTCACTCATGGGGTGCGCCAACTCATAGCGGCGCTGCATGCGAGTGGTGATGTCGCGAAACCGCTCATTCTCGGCCGTAAAGCGATTCTTGATGGTCTCCTGGGCATTAAACGCCTTGACGATGCGCAGGCCGCCTATGGTCTCCTCAATGTTGCTCAAGAGCACGCCCCACTGGTTCTGGACATCCAGGCTGACGCGCTTCAGCCGCTTGCCCACACCGCCCATCACCAGACCGGCGAGCGGCAGCAAAATCAGCACAAACACCGTCAGTTGCCAACTCACGATAATCATCATGGTCAGGCACACCACAATCATGATGGGATTCTTGAACATCATGTCGAGCGACGACATCACGCTATTCTCCACCTCGGTCACGTCGCCACTCATGCGAGCCATCACATCCCCCTTGCGCTCATTTGTAAAAAAACCTAACGGCAGCGCGATGATTTTGGCGTAAATCATGTTGCGGATATCACGCACAATGCCGGTGCGAATTGGTATCATGAAAAACGCGCTCAAGTAGGCGCTACCGGTCTTGAGGCCGGTCATCACCACAAGTGCCACAGCAATCGAGGCGAGCGCGACCGAGGCGCCATAGCGCTCGATAATGCACTGCACGGTGTAGTAGAAGTTATTCACAACCACCTTGTCAATGCCCGCTGTGCCCCACGGCATGAATTGATAGGTCTCGGTATTCAAGCCGAACAGCATTTCGAGAATGGGTATAATGAGCGCAAACGAGAACAAAGTCAGTAGCGCCGCCAACACGTTGAACAACACGTTGAGCACCAGGTAGTGTTTATATGGCGGCACAAAGCGCGCCAGCAGAGAGAAGAATCCATTCATAGGTGTAACAAGCCTAATTTCGCTATTATAAAGCAAAATTAGTAAATTTGGAGCAATAAACACCGCTTGACAGCAATAAATCATACATTTTGCCCACTTTAGCGCATCATGTCACCTCGGCTAGACCGATGGGCGAACGTGCGTATATTCGCCGGAATATACTCATTATTTTGCAGATGACTCATTTTTTATTAAATTTGCAAGAGAAAAGCAAAACCAAGTGAATATGATTAGACAATTGTTTATCATGCTGCTCATCGCGGCATTCTCAATCACGGCACCGGCTGCCACTCCCAAGCAAAAGAGCAAGGCCGCCACCACAGTCACGAGTAAGAAGAAACTCCCCGGCAAAAAGACCAAGTCAGCGACAACCAACGTCGCTGCCGGTCGCAGCGAGTTCATCGTCATCAGCAAGCGCGACCTCAACCTGCGGGTGTACGGCAAGCAAGGCAAAGACACCGTGCTGCTGGCGCAATATCCCGCCTGCTTGAGCAAGAACAAGGGCAACAAGCAGCGCGTGGGCGACATGAAGACGCCCGAATCGCCTGCCGGCAAGCCGTTCAAGATCACCCAGATTCAAGATGCCAGCACGTGGAAGCACGACTTCAAGGACGGGCGCGGCAACATCCTCGCTTATGGCCACTGGTTCCTGCGCTTGCTCACACCGGGGCATAGCGGCATCGGCATTCACGGCAGCACCAACAACGAGAGCAGCGTACCCGGACGTGCCAGCGAGGGTTGCATCCGCCTGCGTGACAACGACATTATCGACTTGAAACAGAGGTTTGCCTACGTGGGCATGCCGGTCATCATCAAGGGCGAGAACGACGGACTGCTGCCCTGGGAGCACAACGCCAAGAAAGCCACCAAATAATTGGGCTTGCACCACCTTTGCGATTAGAAACGAGTTGAGCTTATGGAACAGAGACGCATATATCCCGTGGGGGAGCAAGATTTTGAAGTAATCCGCAGCACCGGCATGGTATATGTCGACAAGACGGCACTCATTTACCGCCTGGTGCATGGTGGTGGACGAACGGTGTTCCTGAGCCGGCCGCGGCGGTTCGGCAAGACGTTGCTGTGCAACACGTTGAAGCACTACTTCCTCGGCCACCGCGACCTCTTCAAGGGCCTCGCCATCGA
>CAMHDX010000112.1 GCA_946183895.1 uncultured Porphyromonadaceae bacterium
GGGAATGCTCACCTCGACAACATCCTCACTCTGCAACAGTCCGGCACCGTTACACTCGGGGCAGCGCTGCTTGATGTGCTTGCCCGAGCCGCCGCAGGTGTGACACACCTGCTGGCTCTGCATGATGCCCAGCGGCGTGCGCTGCATGCGCACCTCCACACCCTTGCCGTGGCAGGTGGGACACGTCTCCAACGCAGTGCCGTCCTTGGCGCCGGTACCACGGCAGGCATGACATGAGACCTTGTGCGGAATTTTGAGCTTCTTATCGACACCGTGCGCAATCTCGGCGAGTGTGAGGTTGAGGTGGATGAGCAGGTCCTTGCCGCGACGAGTGCGGGAGGCACCACCGCGACGAGAGCCGCCGCCAAACAGGTCGTCAAAGCCGAACCCGAAGCCACCGCCACCGCCGAACATCTCGGCGAAGTGGCGCAACAGGTCGCTCATGTCAGCCGACTGGTAGCCGCCACCACCCTCAAACGCCGCGTGACCGTACTGGTCGTAACGCGCGCGCTTGTCGGGGTCGCTCAGCACCTCGTAAGCCTCGGCAGCCTCCTTAAACTTCTCCTCAGCCTCCTTCTTCTCGGCATCACTCTTGCCCTGCTGGCGGTCAGGGTGATACTGCAACGCAGCCTTGTGATAGGCCTTCTTGAGGTCGGCGGCACTCACATTTCGGTCGACACCCAATACCTCGTAATAATCACGTTTTGCCATAGCGAAATCCTCCTGACATTATTGGCCCACAACCACCTTGGCGTGGCGCAGGACTTTATCGTGAATCATGTAACCCTTGATAGTAGTGTCAATCACCTTGCCGCGCTGAGCCTCGTCGGTGGCGGGGAACATGGTGATTGCCTCGTGGTAGTCGGGGTCAAAGTCCTCGCCGGTCGAGGCGATGGGCTTGACACCCTGTGAGGCGAGATACTTGACAAACTTGTCGTGAATGAGCGACACACCCTCGCGCAGGGCATCGACATCGGTAGCCGTCTCCATTGCCTGGAGGGCACGCTCCACATCGTCGACAACGGGCAACAACTCGCTCATGGCACGCTCGGTGGCGGTCTTGAGCAAGTCCTGGCGCTCGCGCAGGGTGCGCTTGCGGTAGTTATCAAAGTCTGCCATCAGCAGCAGGTACGCCCTCTTTTGCTCGGCGAGCTCGGCGGCAAGTTTCTCCTCCTCGCTCAGCTGCGGCTCCTGTTCTTGAGGCTCCTCGGCGGCCTCGGCAGCCTCGTTCTCAACCACAGTGTCCTCGTCGCCGGCGGCGACATTATCCAGCTGCTCGTCGAGGGCAGCCTCGTTGTTATCTTTATTTTTCTTCATAGTTCGTTAAAATAATGATTTTTACACCTTATTACATAAGGTGCGCCACCCTACAATTTCATGACAAATGTGGCACTTCCTGCAAATCTGTCACGTGCCTGTTCTGCCATCATGTCACTATCAAAGATGCCGAAGAGCGACGAGCCCGAGCCCGACATGGCGGCATAGACCGCTCCGGCATCAAGCAAGTCCTGCTTGATGTCCGCCAGCCACGGGTGGGCGGCAAATACCGTGGGCTCAAAGGCGTTGACGACTGTGCGCTGCCACTGCTCGAGCGGCAGGGCGACACGCTCGCGCAGGGAAACGGCGGGTCGCATTGGCACCACGCCGGCATAGGCGTCGCGGGTCGACACGTACACGTCAGGCTTGACCAGCAGCAGCGAGCGACCGGCAAGCGACACGTCGATGGGCTCAAGGAGGTCGCCGATGCCAGTGGCGAACATGGGCTGCCGGTATAAAAAGTAAGCGCAGTCGGCGCCCAACGTCGCCGCCATCTTCGCCAACTCGTGGCGTTCGAGTCCCAGCTCGAACATGGTGTTGAGCATCGACAGCATGAACGCCGCGTCGCTCGAGCCGCCACCCAGCCCGGCTCCATCGGGAATGTGCTTGTACAGGTGAATTTGGACGGGAGGCACGTCGTAGCGCTCACTCATCAGCCGCCACGCCTTGTACACGAGATTCTGCTCCATGGGGCAGTCAATGGGATTGCCATGGCACGTCAGCGAGGTCTCGCTGTCCCGCACCACCTCGAGCACATCATTCAGCGCGATGGGATAGAAAACGGTCTCAATATCATGGTAGCCGTCGGCACGGCGATGCACGATATCAAGACCCAGATTAATCTTAGCGTAAGGAAACTCGATCATTGTGTCATTTAACTACCACCTTGCGCGACCAGCGGTCCTCACACTTGACGATATAGAAGCCCTTGGGCACATCGATGGTAACAGTCTGCTCGGCAGGCACTTTCACCACCCGCACCAGCTGGCCGGTGATGGAGTAGACCCGGAATGTAGTCTCGGTAGCGGCAGCCGTAAACCTGATGTGACCCACTCCGCCCTGGGCAGTGGACGCAGGCTGCATCTCGATGGATTGAGACACAGGCATCGCATGCGACACAGGCACCGCGCATGACATCACGAGCAGCAATATTAACAGTCTAACCGCTTTCATGCCGCAAAATTAAGTTTTTTGGCACAATAAAACAAGCAATCACACAATTTTCAAGCATTTTTAACGTTAACCCGCCCGCCAGGTGCAAGATAATTCGTAATTCGTAATGCGTAATGCGTTAAGTGCAAGGTCGCAGCGCGGCCTTGATTGTGAATTGTGAATTATGCATTGTGAATTATGAATTGTGAATTGTGCATTGTGAATTGTGCATTGTGCATTGAGAATTGTGCATTCACCCTGCCACCACATTGACGGGGGCGCCGGCGAGGTAGGCCTCGACATTCGCCACCGTAGTCGCCATGAGGCGCTCGCGCGACTCGCGGCTTGCCCACCCGATGTGCGGCGTGACAAAGCAACGCGGCTCGCGCAGCAGCGGATTGTCCTCGCGCGGCGGTTCGAGGGTCATTACATCGAGTCCGGCAGCCAGCAGGCGCCCCTGGCTCAACGCGTCGGCGAGAGCTTGCTCGTCAACCAGCGGTCCGCGGGCTGTGTTGAGCAAGATGGCGGTAGGCTTCATCAGCCGCAGTTCGCGCTCGCCAATCATGCCGCGAGTGCTCGCGGTGAGCGGGCAATGCAGGCTCACGACGTCAGCCGTCGCGAGCAGCGCGTCGAGGTCCTCGGCGCGAGTGACACCGGCAGGCAGCGACGACTGCGGCTTGGAGGTGAGCGCCACCACGCGCATGCCCAGGGCAAGCGCGATGCCTGCCACACGGGCGCCGATGGCACCATAGCCCACGATGCCCATCACCTTGCCCGCCAGCTCCATCACCGGCTCGCTCAGGTAGGAAAAGTCCGGCGAGCGGCTCCACGCGCCTTGACGCGCCTCGGTGGCATATTGCGCCACGGCATTGGTGATGTTGAGCAGATGCGCGATGGCGAGTTGGGCAACACTGGGCGTGCTGTAAGCCGGCACGTTGGTCACGACAATGCCACGCGCCGCGGCTGCCTCCACGTCAACGATGTTGACGCCGGTCGCCAGCACGCCGATGTAGCGCAGTGCCGGCAGGCACTCCATCATCGCGGCGGTGAGCGGAACCTTGTTGGTCAACACCAGCTCGGCGCCAGCGGCGCGGTCCACGACCTCGCCGGGCAGGGTGCGCTCGTAGACGGTCACCTCGCCCGGAAACAACGCGTGCAGGGCGCTCCAGTCCAGGTCGCCAGCGACGGTCGCATAGCCGTCAAGCACAACTACCCTACTCATCAGTCAAACACATCAGTGTGACCGCTGATGCCGATGATGCTCAGCTCGTGCTCGCGAATGTAGGCAATCACCTCGTCACGCTCGGCACAGGGCTCGACATCAAGCTCAATGCGGCGCAGGGCGTTAAAGACGCTCGTGCCGCTTTCGTAGATGTGGCGGTAGCACTTGGCGACATTGTCGATGGTGTAATCGCTCATCTTGCCGCCGCGGCGCATCGGCACCGCGTTCACCCCCGAGTAAACTGCGGGGTTGTGGGCAAACACCGTGAACGGGGGCACATTGCCCGCCACACGGCAGCCGCCCTTGATCAGCACCCAACGGCCCACATCGCTACCGGCATGGACCAGCGCGTTGCTCGACAGGATGGTGTAGCTGCGCACATGAGCCGAGCCCGCCACCTGCGTGCCGTTACCCACGACCACATAGTCGTCAATCACGGCGTCGTGCATGATGTGGCTCTCAGCCATGATAAAGCACTTGTTGCCGATGGTCGTCGCCTTGCCCTCATAGATGCTGCGGTTGATGATGGTGTGCTCACGCACCAGGCAGTCATCGCCCACGATACACAGCGACGGCTCGCCGTGCCAGTGGAAACTCTGAGGCTCGGCGCCGATAATGGCACCGTTATAGACCTTGGTGCGGGCACCGATGCGCGCACCGTTCAGGATGCTGGCGTACGGGTAGATAACAGCGCCGTCGCCAATCACGGTGTTCTTGCTGATAAACGCGAACGGATGTATGGTCACGTCCTTGCCGATTACGGCTTCGGGGTCAACATGAGCTAATGGAGAAATCATATCGCAAATATATAGGTTTTTATTTTAGACATCTTGCTCACCGGGCACCACCCAGCACCTGGTATAACGTGATAAGTCCCAAGTTATTATCCAACTTGACATTCTCGAGTTGCATCTGGCTTTGCAACAGCGACTGTTGCGCCGTGATGACCTCCAGGTAGGTGGTATTGGCAAGGCGCATCAGGTCCTCGTTATACTCGACAGCCTGGGCGAGATAGTGTTCCTGATTGTCGACGTGGGCCATCTTGACACGGGTAGCCCGGATGTCGGCAAGGGCGTTGTTGACCTCGGTCGCAGCGTTGAGGATGCTGTACTGGAAGGTGTTGAGCGCCTGCTGTTGTTGCAGCTTTGCCGCCTTGAGCGTGGCGATGTTTTGCCCGCGCGCAAAGATGGGCGCCGTGAGCGAGCCGGCGAGGTTGAGCAACCACTTGGCGGGGTCAACCACCGTGCTGCCCAGCAGCGTGCCATAGGCGCCGGTGCCGGTGATGGTCAGCTGCGGATAGAAGTTGGCGCGGGCGATGTTGGTGGCATAG
>CAMHDX010000113.1 GCA_946183895.1 uncultured Porphyromonadaceae bacterium
CATGGCTTGCGGCTGCGTCCCTGTCACCACGGGCGGCGGTGGACAGCGTGACATCGTGAACCACTTGAAGGACGGGTTTGTAGCCGAGCCCACTGCAGCCTCGCTGGCTCAGGGCATAGGCTGGGCAGCGGACTGCCGCATTGAACGCAACTCGCTGCACCGCAGCGCATTGCGCTTTGACGCACGAAACATCGCACAACAATACAACAACTTGATAAACAGCTTATTGCAATGATTTTCAACACAACGATATTCGGGCCTATCCACAGCCGCAGGTTAGGCATCTCGCTTGGCATCAACCTCATGCCCAACGACGGCAAGCTGTGCTCGTTTGACTGCGTGTACTGCGAAGCCGGCCTTAATAGTCAGGGACCCGGCACATCGGGCGTCCCCTCGCGCGAAACCGTCAAACGACTGTTGACCAAAAAGTTGGCAGCGATGAGCGAGGCGGGCGAGGCACTTGACGTCATCACCTTCAGCGGCAACGGGGAGCCCACGCTACACCCGCAGTTTGCCGGCATTATCCACGACACGCTCACGCGGCGCGACCACTACTACCCCACAGCCCGCGTCAGCGTGCTGTCCAACGCGACCATGATTGACCGCGCCGAGGTGGTCAAGGCGCTCAAGACAGTGGATAACAACATCTTGAAGCTGGATAGTGCCATTGCCGCCACCCTGCGCGCCATGAATCGCCCGGTGTCGGCCAACGTGCTGCCCGCCGGCATCATTGAGAACCTCAAGCAGTTTGCCGGCAGCTGTGTCATCCAGACGATGCTGCTGCGCGGCGTGGTCGCCGGTATGACCATCGACAACACCACCGACGTCGAGGTCAACGCGCTCATTGCCGCCTACAAGGCCATCCAACCGCGAGAGGTCCAACTCTACTCGCTGGACCGCACGCCGCCCGAGGCGGGCCTGACTGCAGTGACACCAAGCGAAATGGAGGCTATCGCCGACAAGATGCGCGCCGCAGGCATCAACGCTCGCACTTACTGTTGAATATAAGTCGTTCACTTCTAGCACCCGATATTATGAAACAATATCTTGACTTACTCAGGCATGTGCTCGAGCACGGAGTGGACCGCGGCGACCGCACCGGCACCGGCACCCGTGGCATCTTCGGACATCAGATGCGTTTTAACCTTGACGACGGATTCCCGTTGGTGACGACCAAGAAGGTTCACCTCAAGAGCATCATCTACGAGCTGTTGTGGTTTCTCAAGGGCGACACCAACGTGCGCTACCTGCAGGAGCACGGAGTGCGCATCTGGAACGAGTGGGCTGACGAGAACGGCGACCTCGGCCCTGTGTACGGCCACCAATGGCGCTCGTGGCCCGATGGGCACGGCGGTGCCATTGACCAGATTGCTCAAGTGGTCCAGCAAATCCGTGTCAACCCCAACTCGCGGCGATTGCTGGTGAGCGCGTGGAATGTGGCCGAGGTGCAGGACATGGCATTGCCGCCGTGCCACACGATGTTCCAGTTTCATGTGGCTGAGGGCAGGCTCGACCTGCAGTTGTATCAGCGCAGTGCCGACCTGTTCCTGGGCGTGCCGTTCAACATCGCCAGCTACGCCCTGTTGCTGATGATGGTGGCGCAAGTCACCGGACTGCACGCGGGCGAGTTCATTCACACAATGGGCGATGCCCACATCTACCACAATCACATGGAACAGGTGCAGTTGCAATTGTCACGCGAGCCGCGACCGCTGCCGGTGATGAGGCTCAATCCTGCCAAGACCGATTTGTTCGACTTTGAATACGAGGACTTTGAGCTCATCGGCTACGACCCGCACCCCACAATCAAGGGCGTGGTGGCTGTGTAATTGCTTTTGTTCCAATAGATTGCATACATTATACCGAAACATTAAAAACCAAAATAACAAACATGGAAGATAACAAGATTCAGATTGGGAAGTATGTCGAGTTGGCATACGAGATTTTTGTAGTTGACAACGAGGGCGAGGCAAGCGTGTGCAAGATCACCGCCGAGCGTCCCGACGCGTTCGTGTTCGGTCACGACACCGCCATGGTGCGCGGCTTTGTCAACGGCATTCGCGACTTGAAGCAGGGCGATAAGTTTGACTTCACGTTAGAGCCCGACGACGCGTTTGGCGCTCGCGATGAGGAGTTGGTCGTGGAGTTGCCGCGCGACACGTTCATGGTTGAGGGCGAGTTTGACAGCGAGCGCGTGTTCATTGGCGCCCACGTGCCCATGATGACCGCCGACGGCTATCGCATTGACGGCACCGTGGAGGCCATTGACGACGACAAGGTCACGATGGACTTCAACCACGAGCTGGCGGGCGAGACGGTGCGCTACGTTGGCCAAGTGTTGCTCGTGCGCGATGCCACAGCCGAGGAGCTCTCGCCCAAGCACCACCACTGCGGCTGCGGTTGCGACCACGACCACGAGCATTGCGACCACGACCACTGCGGCCACGACGGCTGCGACTGCGACGGCTGCAAGTAACCGAGACAACGGGCGCTCACCCACAGCGCCCGTTAGACAAACAAATCGGGGACCTCAAGACGCGTTTTCCGCAACGTGTCAAGAAGTTCCCGATTTTAATATAAAGGCATATTTCTACATGAGGTCACCTTCAATCAGGCTGGCTTCATGTACTCACAGAACTCGTGAATGTGTGATATTATCTCAGTTTTTTAACGAGTCGGGGACAATGGGCATCGCGCCCTGCTGAGTGCACACAAAAGCGCTCACGGCAACCGCCGTGCGATGAGCCTCGGCCATGGGAGCACCCTGCAGAATGCGCGCGGTGAACGAGCCGGTGAACGAATCGCCGGCACCGACAGTGTCGGCAACCTCCACCTTGGGAGTAGCCTGGAACGACATCTCGCCCGGACGGAACACATAGCTACCGTTGACACCACAGGTGAGCACAAGCATGTCAAGGTTGTACTTGCCCAAAATCAGCCAGCACTTGTCCTGAATGTCCAGGCCGGGATAGCCGAACATGCGGCCGATGATAACTAACTCCTCGTCGTTGATTTTCAGCACATTGCAACGCTTGAGCGATTCCACAATCACCTCGCGGCTGTAGAACTGCTGGCGCAGGTTGATGTCAAAGATCTTCATGCAGTCGCTCGGCGTGAGGTCGAGGAAGCGGTGAATGGTCGCACGCGACACATCATTGCGCTGTGCCAGCGAGCCGAAGCACACGGCACGGCAGTTGCGAGCCACTTGCTCAATCTCGGGGGTGAAGGGAATGTTGTCCCACGCCACGTCGCGACGGATGTCATAGCTGGGGATACCATCGGCATCAAGGCTAACCTGCACCGTGCCGGTCTCGAACGGCACGCGCGGCATCAGGTAGTTCAGGTTGTGCTCCTTGAGGGCAGCGACGGTCTCGTCGGCGAGGGCGTCCTCTCCCAGGGCACTCACAGCGAGAGTGTCAAGTCCGAACTGTGCTGCATGGTAGGCAAAATTGGCAGGTGCGCCGCCCAGCTTCTTACCTTCGGGTAACACATCCCACAGGGCCTCGCCCAGGCCCACTACAAATCGTTTGGTTTCCATAATTGTTTCAGATTAATCAATTATTTGGTTGTTCGTTAATCAAGCCTTGCGCAACTGCGGAATGTAGGTGAACAGATAAATCACGCCCACAGCCATCACAGCCACGGCACCCACCTGGCCCACAGCATCGCTGGCAAAGCCCATGAGCAACGGGAAGATAGTGCCGCCAAACAAGCCCATAATCATCAGACCCGATACCTCGTTCTGCTTAGTCGGCATCGAGTTGAGGGCCTGAGCAAAGCAAATCGAGAAGATGTTTGAGTTGCCGTAGCCCACCAGAGCGATGGCAGCATAGAGCTCCCACTGCTCGTCGCCGATGAACATGCCGCACATTGACAGCGCCATCATCACCACACTGATGATGAAGAATGTGCGCGTCTTGAGCACTCGCAGGAAGAACGAACCCGTCAAGCAGCCGATGGTACGGAAGATGAAGTAGAGGCTCGTGGCGAATGCCGCCTGGTCAAGTGTCCAGCCCAAGCGCTCCATCAGGATCTTGGGAGCGGTCGTGTTGGTACCCACATCGATGCCCACATGGCACATGATGCCGAGGAACGACAGCAGCACCACCGGCGTGCCCAACAACTTAAAGCACTCGACAAACGTTGATGGACGACCCTCAATGGGCTCCTCATCGATGCGCGTCATGCCCAGCAGCAACGTTGAGCACAGGCCCACCACAAAGTAGATGGCAAAGAGCACGCGCCAGTCAAGACCCATGCTGGGAATGACCGCGGTGGCACCCCACATGGCGAGATACGGCGCGAGGAACGACGCGATAGCCTTGATAAACTGGCCGAAGGTGAGCGTCGACGCCAAGTTGTCGCCACCACCCATCACGGTGGTCACCAGCGGGTTGAGCGACGTCTGCATCAGCGCGTTGCCAATGCCCAGCAGCGAGAACGCAATCAGCATCACGGGGAAGCTGTTGCCAAACAAGGGAATCAGCAATGAGAGCACTGTGACACCCAGCGAGAGGAGCACGGTATTCTTGCGGCCAATCTTGTTCATCAGCATGCCCGTCGGCACCGAGAAAATCAAGAACCAGAAGAACACCAGCGACGGCAGGAAGTTCGCCACGGTGTCGGTCAAGCCCAGGTCCTTCTTGACATAGTTGGACGCAATGCCAACCAGGTCGACAAAGCCCATGCAGAAGAAGCACAGCATCACCGACACAATCGCGATTTTACTTGTTGACTTGTTGTTCATTGTTTTGGTTATAATTTAATGGTTTGTAGAATTCTGAGAAACCTTTAGACACGACCTTATAGGTTCAGACCATAGACTGTAGCCTTACCCCCCTTGACGGTGAGGTTGTCGTAGGCAGTTGTGGGGAACACCAGGTTGGTCATCGCCACACGACCGTTAGCGTCAAACACCTCGATGCTGCAGCGGTCAACAAAGATGCGCAGCTGCTTGAGGGCACCATGTGTCGGAGCCACGGTGACTGCCGGGAACGCCTCGCTGAAGGCAATCTCGC
>CAMHDX010000114.1 GCA_946183895.1 uncultured Porphyromonadaceae bacterium
TGAGTTCGCCCACATTGATGCCCATGGGGCACGAGGTGCCGCACAGCCCGTCGGCGGCGCAGGTCTGCTCGCCCAGATAGCGGTACTGCCGTTCAAGGCGCTTGAGCAGCGTCGGGTCCAGCCCGGTGGCGCGCAGCCGCGCAATCTCGCGCTGCACGATGATGCGCTGCCGTGACGACAGCGTGAAGCCGCTGCTCACGCAGTTCACCTCGCAGAATCCGCACTCAATGCACTTGTCCACAATGTCGCTGGTGAGCGGCATGGGCTTGATGTCGTGGATGTAGCACTCGGGGTCGTCGTTGAAGATTACGCCCGGGTTGAGCAGGTTGTTCGGGTCGAACAGGCGCTTGATGGCACGCATAATCTCATATGCCTCGTCGCCCCACTCGTGTCGCACAAACGGCGCCATGTTGCGACCGGTGCCGTGCTCTGCCTTGAGCGACCCGTCATACTTGTCAATCACGAGTTTGACGATTTGCTCCATCAGGTTGCGGTAGCGCGCCACCTGCTCGGCGGTGTCGAACGATTGTGCGATGATAAAGTGGTAGTTGCCCTCCAGGGCGTGACCGTAGATGCACGAGTCGTCGTAGCCGTGGTCAATGAGCATCTGCGCCAGGTCCACAGTGGCGTCGGGCAGGTCCTCGATGTGGAAGGCTACGTCCTCAATGATCACAGTGGTGCCTAACGGACGCGTGCCGCCCACCTGCGGGAAGATGCCGTTGCGTATCTTCCAGTACTCGCCTTGCTCGGCGGGGTCGCTCGTGAAGCGTGCCGGCACAGCGAGCGGGTAGGGCTCCAGCAGGGTGTTGATGGCGGCGATGTTGGCCTGCAGCTCGCTCTCGCTGTCGGCAAAGGTCTGAATGAGCACCGCCGTGAGGTTGTCGCCGGTGGTGTCGCCCACGCTGGCGAGCGACTTGCGGTCAAGCATCTCGGCGCAATGCACCGGACCCGCCTTCATGGCGACCACCGCCTCGCATGCCGTGCGCATCTGCTCAAAGTATAGCATCGCGCTCGCACGGTAGGGGTGCAACACACCGGTGCGCATTGTGAACTCGCTACCGAACGCCAATGTGCCCTCACTGCCCACCATCAGGTGCGCGATGATGTCAAACGGGTCGCTATATGTCACCAGTGGCAGCAGGTTCAGGCCGGTGACGTTCTTGATGGAGTACTTGTGGCGAATGCGGTCCACCAGCTCCTGATTGCCCATCACGCGGTCGCGCAGGTCCATGATGCCCTTGACGATGTGCGGGTGGGTCAGACGGAACGACTTGCGGCTCTCGGCGTCGCCCGTGTCGAGCACGGTGCCGTCGGCGAGCACAAGGCGCATCGACACTAGCATCTTGTCGCTGTTGGCGTGGGTGCCGCAACTCATGCCGCTGGCGTTATTCATCACTATGCCACCCACCATAGCGCTGTTCTTGCTGGCGGGGTCGGGTGTGAAGGTGCGCCCCAGCGGAGCGAGGATGCGGTCCACACGCCCGCCCACCAGTCCGGGCTGCAGCGTGATGAGCTCCCCGTCACGGCTGATGCGGTATTTCTCCCAATGTTTGCCGGCGACAATCAGTATCGAGTCGGTTACCGTCTGGCCCGACAAACTCGTGCCGGCGGCGCGAAATGTCACCGGCAATGCCAGCTCGGTGGCGAGCATGAGCAGCCGGCTCACCTCGTCCTCGTTGTGAGCGCGCACCACCACGCGTGGCAGGTGCCGGTAAAAGCCGGCGTCGGTGCCCCATGCCAAGCAGCGCAACTCGTCGGTGTAGACGCTGTCCGAGCCGACTATCTCGGCGGCGCGTTCGCTATATTGCTTGTACTTCATCGTGCAATTAATGCCTTTCTCTGATAAGTTTAAACCTCTCTACACTCTACACTCTTAATATAGGTAGTACTTTGACGAGCGGGCCTTGAAGGTCTCGTTGTCCTTGTTCCAATAGTCCGCCATGTCCTCCACGCGATAGCGACGGGCGAACCGCTCGCGTATCTCCTTGGTGCCGCACACCTTGTCGAACATCGCGTGCCGCTTGGGGTTCTGGTCAAAGATCTTCACGTCGGGGTAGAGCTCGTGAATGACCTGGAGAAAGTAGAACTGCGTCAATGTGAGGTTGGCGGCGTCAACATCGGTGATGTAGGTCTGCACGCCGTGAACCTCCTTCTTCTCCTGGTTGACGTCAACACTTGTCACCCAGAAGGGGCGCACGTTGATGGGGCGGAAGTTGAGTCCCGGCAGGTGCAGGGCGTTCATCGCGTCGGCGACGCGGTCGGCGTCGGCCCACGTGGCGGCAAACAGCTCGAACGGCAACGTGTAGCCCACACCTATATTAAATGTGTATAGCTCGCCGGCAATGCCGCTCAGCGGATAGAAGAAGGCACTCTCGGGCGTGGGAATGTTGGGCGAGGGGAGTACCCACGGCATGCCGGTGTCGCGGAACTTCATCTCGCGCTTCCAGCCCTGCATGGGAATGACGGTGAGCTTAGCCTTGTGCGCCGTCAGCCCTTCCTCGTTGAGAAAGCGCGCCAACTCGCCGGGCGTCAAGCCGTAGACGTAGGGGATCGCGTACTTGCTCACAAACGAGAAGTATCCCGGCTCAACCAGGCAGCCCTCCACCTTGTTGCCGCCCAACGGATTGGGCCGATCAAGCACCATGAATTCCTTGCCCTGCTCGCCGCACGCCTCCATGCACACGCCCATCGTGGCGTAGAACGTGTAGCTGCGGCAACCCACGTCCTGGATGTCGTACACCAGCACGTCAAGGTCGCGCAGCATCTCGGCCGTGGGCTTGTGGGTCTTGCCGAACAGCGAGTACATCTTCACGCCGGTCTTGGGGTCGACGGCGTCGGTCACGGCGTCGCCGGCATGGGCGTTGCCGCGCACTCCGTGCTCCGGCCCGAACAGGGCGACAAGCTTCACGCCGGGCGCCTCGTTGAGGATGTCGACGGTGGAGCGCAGGTTGTTGTCAATGCCGCTGGGATTGGTCACCAACCCCACGCGCTTGCCTTGCAGTTGCTTGAATCCATTGTCGCGCAGCACCTCGATGCCGGGCTTGACCTGCGCTGTGGCAACGGCCGTAAGCAATGCCGCTGCGATAATCAGGAAATAGTGCTTCATAGGTAATAAGTTTCTTATGCGATTGTTTGGTAGTGCAAAGCTACCTGGTTTATGAATTTCAGTATTTATCAAGAGCCCAACCGTCAATGGTACGGGTCTCGGCAGACAGATTGATGCCGAGCAGTCGCACCGGACGTCCATCGTGAGCATACTTTGCGGCATAGTCCTTGCGGTGGAGCTGCTCCATCGCCTCGGCTACAGTCCGGCCGTACTTGAGCTCGATGACGTAGATTGCGTCAGGCATGCGCAGGACCAGGTCAGCCCGTCCGCGCGATGTGCGGTCCTCGCACACCACATCGGCGCCAAACGAGGCGAGCACGGCGTAGAGGATCGCCTGATAGTGACGTTCGTTGTCATTGCTGATGTCGTATGGTATGGCGGCGTAGAAGTCTTTGAGCAACTCAATGAACTCACCGAGGTCCCCGCCGCGGACAAAGGCGAAAAACCCCTCGCGAAGCCATGAGCGGTTGGCTAACGGAACATTAATATATCTGATTAGAGCCTTTCCAAGTCCCTCGCGCACCTCACGGTTAGGTACCCCCAAAGTGTATAGATTACTCTCGCGGTCATAGCCCTTGATAGTGAGGTATCCGCTCTGGAACAGCACCGGCACAGGGTCGGTCGCGCGCTCGGTCGGAGTGTTAAAACTCTCGGCTTCGGCAACGATGCCGTCGAGCGAGTCTATCTCTTGATTGCTCTTAGCCAGCACCCCGAACAGCCACGTCGGTGTTCCGGTGTCAAACCAGTGGTTGGACACTTCCTTGTTCTGGAACGTCTTGACCAGGCTGAACGGGTTGTACACGTCGACCAGCGCACTGGTAAAGTGGTAACCGTCGTACTGCGCCTTGAGCCTGTCCATCATCTGCTCGGGCGTGCAGTCCTCAAGGCGAGCGAGGTCCTCAACGCCCTGCCACAAGTATTGGCGAATCTCCTCGCCGGTGATGCCGCAGATGGCATCCCACCCGGGCACCATGCTGATGTTGTTCAGGTTGTTCAGCTCGCTGAAGATGCTCATCTGCGAGAATTTGGTGATACCGGTGAGGAACACGAAGCGCAACTTGTCGGCCATGGCCTTGAGCGGACTGTAGAAGTCGCGCATGATGGCTCGAACCTGTCGCAACCGCTCGACATCGTCCAGGCAGTCAAGCATCGGCGCGTCATACTCGTCAATGAGGACCACAACTCGCTCACCGGTGACCTCGGCCGCCCGGTCAATAATGCGCGTCAACCGATCTCCATAACTACTGTTGATATGTTCAAGGTCGTACTGATCCTCATAGTCGACCATTAGCCGGTTGAGAACGATCCGCAGCTTGTCAACGTCCTCGTACTTGCCACGGCTCATGTCGAGTAGCAACACGGGGTGGCGCGTCCACTTCGTCTCAAGGGCATCAATGGCAAGCCCCTCAAACAAGTCGCGACGTCCCTCAAAGTAATAGCGCAGTGTCGAGACCAGTAGCGACTTGCCAAAACGGCGCGGACGGCTCAGAAAGTAAGCCTCGCCGCCCTCATTAGCCATCCTGTAGACGTACTTTGTCTTGTCAACGTAGGTCATACCGGTTTCGCGGATACGCGCGAAGTCCTGCATTCCCACCGGATATCTTGGAGTTTCCATGTCGTTTTTTGCGTTTGTTTGCGCAAAGTTACAAAAAAGATTATATAATAATGAATAGCGCGCGCGATTTTTTGCCGAGCAACGATAAGAACCGCCCCTGCTGTCGCTCTGAGGGTTTTGCTCCGGTCGGCCGGATGGATTCAGGCGCAGCAGGTGGCGTTTGTAAGGCGATGACTAGCGAAAATTGTAATTTGTAATCAAATTTTTTAGCAAAATTCACTTTTTACACAAAAATTGCTACTTTT
>CAMHDX010000115.1 GCA_946183895.1 uncultured Porphyromonadaceae bacterium
GTTGCAAATTGCAACAACGGGGACGGTTCTTTTTGTTGCACACTCGGTGTCAGGTCAGACCGCGGGAGGGTCAAAAGGTTTTCAGCAGGGTGTAGAGACGCTGGATGGGCAGGCCCATCACGTTGTAGAAACTGCCCTGGATGGAGCGCACGCCCACACAACCTATCCACTCCTGGATGCCATAGGCACCCGCCTTGTCCATCGGGCGATAGTTGTCGATATAATAGGTTATCTCCTCGTCGGTGAGTTCGTCAAACTCCACCTGGGTCTGGGCGCTGAAGGTCTGAGTGCGCTCGCGTGTGGTCACAGTCACTCCGGTGATGACCGAGTGCACCTTGCCGCTCAGTCGTTGCAGCATGCGCCGCGCCTCCGCCTCATCGGCAGGCTTGCCAAGGACTTCGCCGCCTTCGATCACCACGGTGTCGGCGGTGATAATCAGCTGGTTATCAACCGGTTTATAAGCCTCAGCCTTGACGCGTGACAGGTGCGCGGCAATCTGCATCACCGGCATACCCGCCGGCAACGCCTCGCTGATGCCCTCGCGCACCTCGACACGGAACTTCAGTCCCAGTGCCGACAACAATTCGCGCCGCCGCGGCGATCCGCTGGCAAGCACGACATCATATTTCTCCAAATTGCTCAACATCTTTCTATCTACTCAAAGTCAAGATTAGCAAGTTAATACCTCATTTCACCACCCGAAGGCATGAGCCGCGTCCATCCATTGGCCGCGTGACTGCAGCACGCGCTCTATCAGATAACGCGCTACGCCATATCCGCCCTTGACGGGCACTACCAGCCGCGCCACGGCACGCACCTCGGCAGCGGCGTCCTCGGGAGCCACAGCCATGCCCACAGCCCGCATTGCCGGAATGTCCGGCACATCGTCGCCCACCATCGCCACACTATCGAGCGACAAGCCTTGAGACTGCGCCCACTGTCGCAGCACCGGCAATTTGTCACTAACCCCCAGGTATACCGCATGCAGTCCCATAGCCTCACAACTCGGGCGGATTGCCTCAACACGCGCTCCACTGATGATTGCCATCGGCAATCCCAGCTTGGCAGCCAGCTGAATGGCATAGCCGTCCTTGACGTTGACTCCGCGCAGGGGCTCACCCGCCGGCGACACCGTAATCGTTGACGGCGACAGCACGCCATCGATATCAAACACGATGCCGCGCACTCGGCCATACAGCGATGCTTCCGCATCGGTGTGATACATTTCGCCGATGCTGCGGCTCATCAGGGTGTAGACATCGCGCGCCGTGCCGGCGAGCATCGACGCGTGAGTGTCCATCGTCATGAGGTCACCGCGCCGCGCGGGCCCCGTCTGAATGTCCACCGGCTCGGCGCCACCCTCCACACGCGACAACAGTTGCCGCACCAGGGGCATCATCGCCGCGAACGAGCTACCCGAGGGCAGCAAGTCGTGAGCGAGCGCCCAGATGTGACTGGTGAAGTTGCACGTCATCACCGCGGCGAGATGCAGGCGGCGACGTTGCTCACTGGTTATTACGCCCGCAATCGTGCCAACACCGCTTGCCAGCGATGTCAGGGCAGACAACACCTCGTCGCTGACCGCCTCAAGATACAGCGGCGTCTCGACAGGGTCGTCATTGCCGGTAAACGAGATGAGCGGATACAACACGCCATAGCGGGCACGTTTACCCTTAAACACATCAATCGAGCACGACCCGGCCGTGTGAAACCACACTCCGGACGTGGCGGGTGTCGCATCGACCACCGCCGCGATGGCATCATCGTTCACTGCCACCATGTAGTAGTCGGCATCGACGATAAGACGGGCGGGGTCGTTGGTCGCCTCACAACCGAGGTCATCGGCGAGCGTGCGAGCATGTGACAACGTGCGGCTATACACCTGCACCGGGCGCGCGACCCGGCTCAGGCGTCTGCCCAGCGTGGTCGCCACGCGACCCGCCCCGATGATGACGATCGTTTTCATCACTTGATGTGTGTGCCCTGGCTCAGGTCGGTGATGCCGCTCACGTTAGTGATAACCACCTCCTTGACACCATGGTCAATGGCGGAGAAGGCATTGTCCACCTTGTTGGCGAACCAATCCTTGATGATGCCCATGTCGCGAAATGCCTTGTAGCGCGATCGGCTCAACACCGGCACCACGCTGTCGGGGTCCTGCACGTTGAGCAGCACACCGCGGCGCTCAAAGCAGTAAACAAGCGTGATGTCATAGCGCAACGCCAGTGCCTTCGAAATCTCGGCTGCCAGCGCATCGGTCTCGTTGAACAACAAGTTGCCACGCCCGTCGTGAGTGAGCGGGGCGATAACCGGCACGATGCCACTGTCGAGCAACTTGCCCAGCATGGTGCCGTTGACCTGGCGCACCTCGCCGGTAGCGCCCATGTCGGGGGACTGCTGCCTGACACTGGTGATGAGGTTCATGTCGGCTCCGGTCAGTCCGGCGGCATTGACCTTGCGCCCCTGCAAAAGACCCACCAGCTGGTTGTTGACCAGACCGCCGTAGACCATGGTCAGCAGCTGCAAGGTCTTCTCGTCAACAATGGGGCGATCGTTAATCGTCTTGGTGGGCATGCCCAACTTATCGGCGACCTGCGACGCCATCATGGCACCGCTGTGAATCAGCAACTTGGGGCCCTTGACGGCAGCAAAGGCTTTGACAAACGCCTTGAGCCCCACAGGGTCCTCGACAATCTTGCCCGACACCTTGACTATTGTTAAGCTCTTGTTCATAGTTCAGTATTTAGTCTTCGTTGAACTCCATCAGGTACGCCTTGATAAAGCCGTCGATGTCGCCGTCCATCACGCCACTCACATCGCTGGTCTGGTAGCCGGTGCGGTGGTCCTTGACACGGCGGTCGTCAAACACGTAGCTGCGTATCTGGCTACCCCACTCTATCTTTTTCTTGGCGTCCTCAATCTTGCGCTGCTCCTCGCGCCGATGCTGCAACTCCTTGTTGTAGAGGATCGACTTGAGGTTGCGCAGGGCATTCTCGCGGTTCTTGGGCTGGTCACGGGTCTCGGTGTTCTCCACCAGAATCTCCTCTTCCTCGCCGGTGTAGGGGTCCACAAACTGATACCTGACGCGCACACCGCTCTCGACCTTGTTCACATTCTGCCCGCCGGCGCCACTGCTGCGGAATGTATCCCAAGAGATGCGTGCCGGGTCAAGGACAATCTCGATGGTGTCGTCGACCAGCGGGGTGACAAACACCGAGGCGAACGAGGTCATGCGCTTGCCCTGGGCGTTATAGGGCGAGACACGTACCAAGCGGTGCACGCCGTTCTCGCTCTTGAGGAACCCGTAGGCAAAGTCGCCCTCGATGGTGATGGACACACTCTTAATGCCAGCCTCCTCGCCATCGACCAGGTGGGCGATCGACGTCTTGTAGCCGTGCTTCTCGCACCAGCGCAGGTACATGCGCATCAGCATCTGCGCCCAGTCCTGGCTCTCGGTGCCGCCGGCGCCGCTGTTAATCTTGAGGATGACGTTCATCTTGTCCTCATCGTGACGCAGCATGTTGCGCAACTCCAGTTTCTCAATCGCCTCGACAGCAGTAGCGTACATCGTGTCAAGCTCGCTCTCCTCAATCAAGCCCTCCTTGACAAAGTCAAAGCCGGTGGCGACCTCCTGCACGGCATTGTCCACCGCCGCACAGTTCTCAATCCAGTATCGCAGTTGCTTGATCTTGCGCATCTGCGCCTCGGCGGCCTTCTGGTCCGACCAGAAGTCAGGCACATGTGTGCGCAGTTCCTCCTCCTCAACTTGTATCTTCTTGCCGTCAATATCCAGGTAGCGATGCAGTGAGGCCACACGCTCCTGAATCTCCTTTAATTGTTCTTGGGTAATCATTATAAATAAATTTGACTACAAAATTAGTGCAAACCGAGCGAAAAACATCAAGCTCGCTTGAATGTTTTTTTGAGGTGCCGCCTAATTTCGCGTTTAAAACGCAAAATTACGATTAAACGAGCATAATACAAAATAAAATCAGGCTTTTATTTTGATTACCTAAATTCCGCAACGGATATTTCATCTCGAAAATAATCGAAAATTCCCGAAAAATTATTTTATCCCGTAAATATTCGTAAATCCACGTAAATCAAATTTCGACGATAAAATTCGGGGCACCTTCAAAAACCTGTGTTTGAGATTGGTTTGAGTCTATATCAATATTGATAATGCGGTTGTGATGACATCATCGGATATTGAGGCTGGTAATGCGGTCAAGCCAATACTTAGGCCATGTAGAGGCATCGAAGATGTCCGGCGGGTCGAAGACCCGAATTCATGTTAAAGACCATGCAAGAGCTTCGAAGATGCTCGCAGCTTGGTCATAATGAGCGAATCATCTGTGCCTCGAAGAGGAACTTTACAGTAGCCGGACTCAAGTAAGCCGATAGTCATTCCACTCGAGACCCGAGCGCTCAATCATCTCGCGATATTCCTGTTCAAAGGTTCTCGTAGCGTGATGGATACGTTGCTTATTTATATAACTAATTATCATTTCCTTGTCGCGGATACTGCATGAAAACGCGCCATACTCCTTGCCCCAACCACCGAAGCTCGGAAAATAGACTTGCTGCTTAGCCCACTTGCTGCTACCCTGTTTGATGTCACGCACTAGGTCACTCAACGCGACAGAAGCAGATAGTCCCACCAGCATATGGATGTGGTTGCCGATGCCATTGATGCGGAATAGAATGCAATTCTTGCTCTTGACAATAGCGGTGATATATCGATATAAATGCTCGCTTGTCTCGTCAGGAATCGTCATTTCCCTTCCCAATGTGTTGATTATGATATGGAATAATGAAATAGTCGCGCTCATGATGGTGGGGAATTTTATTGCTCGCAAAATTAATTAAATACCATCGAATTACAAAAACTCAATCACAAAGTTCCTCTTCGAGGCACAGATGATTCGCTCATTATGACCAAGCTGCGAGCAT
>CAMHDX010000116.1 GCA_946183895.1 uncultured Porphyromonadaceae bacterium
GGCAGGAAGTTCATCTCAACCGTCTTGTAGCCATTGCCCTTGCACACCTCGCAACGCCCGTTGCCAGTGTTGAACGAGAAGCGCCCCGGCTTGTAGGCGCGAATCTTGGATTCCGGCAGCCCCACAAACAAGTTGCGGATATCGGCAAACACGCCGGTATAGGTAGCGGCATTGCTGCGCGGCGAGCGGCCCAATGGAGTCTGGTCAACGTTAACGACCTTATCGATAAACTCCAAACCCTCGATCGAGTCATAAGGCAACGGCTCGGTGAGCGAGCGATAGATGTGCTTGCTCAAGATGGGCTGCAACGTAGCGTTGATGAGCGTCGACTTGCCACTGCCACTCACGCCCGTGACGCACACCAGCACGCCCAGCGGAATCTCCACATTAATATTCTTGAGGTTGTTGCCCCTGCAGCCCGTCAGTCTCAACGAGTGGCCGGAGCCCGTACGGCGATTGCGCGGCGTGACAATGGTGCGCGCCCCGTTGAGGTAGTCGGCGGTGAGAGTGTGCTGCGCCAGCATCTGGGCGGGAGTACCGGCAAAGACCACATTGCCGCCCCGACGCCCCGCATAGGGGCCGATGTCGATCACGTAGTCGGCAGCCAGCATCATGTCGCGGTCATGCTCCACCACAATCACCGTGTTGCCCTCGTCGCGCAGGTGCTTGAGCGAGTTAATCAGCCTCTCATTGTCGCGCTGATGCAGTCCGATGCTCGGCTCATCGAGGATGTAGAGCACGTTGACCAGTTGCGAGCCAATCTGCGTCGCGAGCCTGATGCGTTGGCTCTCGCCACCGCTCAGCGAGGCGGCGCTACGGTCCAGCGACACATAGTTGAGCCCCACGTCAAGCATAAACCCCAATCTTGCCGAAATCTCCTTAACGATTTCGGCGGCAACCGCCAGGCGCACACCGTCAAGGTGATTGGGCAAGTCATCAATCCACGCCTTGAGCTGGTCAATGTCCATCGCGGCAAGTTCGGCAATGTTCTTGCCATTGACCATGAAGTGCAACGCCTCACGATTGAGGCGGGTACCGTGGCACTCCGGGCAGGTCATGCGCGAGTAGAACTGCCCTGCCCACTTTTGGGCTTGGGCGCCGGCAGTCTCGTCTTGCTGCATCTCGATGTACTTGATCAAGCCGTCGAAGGTCAAGAAATAGTTAGAAGTGCTCAGCGTCTCGGTGTGAATGGGCAGTCGCTCATCGGTGCCGGTCATGATGTCATCGATGCACTCGTCAGGCAGGTCCTTCAACGGCGTGTCGAGCGAGCAGTCATACTTCTCGCAGATAGCCTGAATTTGCCAGAACAGCTGCACATTCTTGTACTTGCCCAGCGGGAGGATGCCACCGGCGCGGATGCTCAGCGACATGTCGGGCATGATCTTGTCGCGATCAATCAGGTTGACGTAGCCAAGGCCCTTGCAGCGCGGGCAAGCGCCCTGCGGCGAATTGAAGGAGAAGTTGTGCGGCGCCGGCTCCATGTAGCTCAACCCCGTCTCCGGGTCCATGAGCGACTTGCTGTAGTACCTCAGCTCGTTGGTGTCGGCATCGAGCGCCATGAGTTGTCCCGACCCCTGTTCAAAAGCCTTATTAACCGTATTTGTTAAGCGCTGACGGTCCTTTGCGTTAACGCGCAATCTATCTATCACGAGTTCGACGCTGTGATTGCGATAGCGATCTAATTTCATGCCGAATGTAATTTCGCGTAATTCGCCATCGACCCGCACATGAATAAACCCCTTCTTGCGCAACTGCTCAAACAGGTCCTTGTAGTGTCCCTTGCGGTTGCGCACGATAGGAGCCAGCACGATGAGCCGGCGGCCGTCGTATCGCTCAATCATCAGGTCCACGATGCGCTCCACGGTATACTTCACCATGGGTTTGCCGCTCAGGTAGCTGATCGCCTCTCCCGCCCGCGCATAGAGCAGACGCAGGTAGTCATAGACCTCGGTGGTGGTGCCCACGGTGCTGCGCGGATTCTTGTTCGTGGTCTTCTGGCTGATGGAGATGACCGGGTTGAGGCCCGTAATCAGGTCCACGTCGGGACGCTCAAGCACGCCGAGCATGCCGCGGGCGTACGCCGAGAACGTCTCCAGATAGCGCCGTTGACCCTCAGCAAAAATCGTGTCGAAAGCCAGCGACGACTTGCCGCTGCCACTCAGTCCGGTAATTACCGTTAAACTATAGTGCGGAATTGAGACATCAATATTCTTAAGGTTGTGAACACGCGCGCCCAGCACGGTTACACTGCCGCAATTATCTTCCTTCATCTGATAGCGTAAGAGTATTATACATTAGCCGATTGTTGCCCACGCCTGCGGCCGAGCGGCCAGACATCGCAACAGAGACTCGAGGTTAGAACCTCAATTGCCGCATTGCGTTTGGCTTGAGGCACGATGACAATTATTGGCCGGTGGTGTCATCAACAGTAGTGCCGCCGTCGGTGCCGCCGGTGCCGTCATCGGGTGTTGTGGTGCCGCCATAGGGACTCTTTTTCGCCCTAATCACGTTGATGTCGCCACTGAGCTTGTACTTCTTGCCATCACTGCCGGTGGCGGTGATAACATAGTAGTATACCCCCGAGCCGACCACCTTGCCATGGTAGGTACCGTTCCACCCCTGCGAGGGGTCGGTGAACTCAAACACCTGGTTGCCCCAGCGGTTAAATATCCAGCAATGGAAGTCAATAATCGAGCTATAAGACACCTTCCAGATGTCGTTCGTCCCCTCTGACGAGCCCGGAGAGAACGCGTTGGGGCACAGCAACTCGCTCACGCCCACATTGACCGTAAACGGCTCGGCGGTCGCCTCGCACTCGCCCGACTCGTTGGCGCCGATATAGCGCCAGTAGAAGGTGCCGGCATTATTGAAGACATAGTCCACCTCGTTTTGATTGAGGCGGACCTCGATGTTGTCGAAGTTCGGGTCTTGCGACATCTGCCACTCGCGATAGACCACCGCGTCGGTCGGATGTCCGGTAAAGACGATATGCACCGGCGCGCTACCACCCAGCAACCCCTCGGCGCCATCGGTCAGCGACTTCTCGTTGTCGTTGTCGCGCTCCTCTTGCACAGCGGTGGCGCGCACGTCGACCGCCATGGTCACATAGGTGTCGCTCTCGACCGATATCGGCTCGCTCCACCGGGCACGAAACTTGTCGCCGGTCAACGTGAACGTAGTGTTGCACAACGGTGCCGGCACACCCAGTGGCGAAGTCAGGCTCTCCAGGTTCTCAACCACCTCAATCTGTTGCCAACCGGTCGAGTCATTCCACTCCAGCGTGTTGTAGGTGAGCGAAAACTCGCGGTCCAGCACACGCCGGGCGCCATTGATGCTATAATAGATAATGGGTGGCGCACTACCATCAACTGTAAGTGTCGCCGTGCCGCAGTCATCGGCGTCAAGGGCAGTGATGCCGTTGAGCTCAAAGCCGAACGTGCTGTAGTCAGTCACCCACACATAGGTCGGTGTAGTGCCCTCGGTGATGATGTAGCCGCGGTTGGGGATAACTTGGTTTAATCGTGACACACGCCCTGTGGTGGTAACTCCGGCTGTGGGGGTGGCATAGGCGCCGCCCTGCTCTCCAAAGTCCTGCCATGTCACCTCACTCGCAGCCGAGCGGGCGGTGTAAGTCATCGAGACCCCGTCGGTCGAGTGCAGGACATAAATGTGATGTAAGCCGGTAGCTGCCTCGGGCGCAATTTCAACAACCTCCAGGTCGTTGTTTTCGAACGCTATTGTTTGGGCGGCAATAGGCAGAGACAAGGAGAATAAAGATATATAGAATAAGATTGATTTCATAATAGTGCAAAGGTAGAGCATTTTATTTAAAAAAAAGCGAATTCAAACGCAAAAAAAATAAAAAAAGTGTTGGTCATGCGCGGGAAAATATCTACTTTTGCACTCTGCAAAAAGTCCATGAAGCCGACATCGGGGAGCGTCACGCTCTCAGAAGTCGAGTTTTTATTGCACCCTTTTGCACCGCATTTATTAATCACAGAATTTTAAACTCTTTAAAATCAAGATATTAAAGATTATGGGACTTTTCTCATTCACACAAGAGATAGCCGTTGACCTCGGCACAGCCAACACGATTATTATCCACAACGACAAGATTGTGATCAACGAGCCGAGCGTCGTCGCCCTTGAGACCAAGTCAATGACATTAAAGGCAGTGGGCGACAGTGCCCGCGCCATGCAGGGCAAGGTGCCCGAGGGCATCATGACAGTGCGTCCGCTGCACGATGGAGTTATCGCCGACTTCAATGCCGCCGAGTTGATGATTCGCGGCATGATCAAGAAGGTGAGCAAGAAGAATCACTGGATTTCGCCCTCGCTGCGCATGGTGGTGTGTATTCCCAGCGGCTCGACCGAGGTTGAGCGTCGTGCCGTGCGCGATTCGAGCGAGCACGCCGGCGGTCGCGACGTGTACATGATTTTCGAGCCCATGGCAGCCGCTCTGGGCATCGGCATTGACGTGCTTGCCGCCGAGGGCAACATGATTGTCGACATCGGTGGTGGCACGACCGAGATTGCCGTGATCTCGCTGGGCGGCATTGTGAGCAACAAGAGCATCCGCTTTGCCGGCGACGAGCTGACTGAGGATATCCAGGAACACATGCGCCGTGTACACAACGTCAAGGTGGGCGAGCGCACCGCCGAGTTGATCAAAATTAATGTGGGTAGCGCGCTGCCCGTGCTGGACAATCCGCCCGAGGACTATATCGTGCACGGTCCCAACCAGATGACAGCCCTGCCCATGACGGTGCCTGTCAACTATCAGGAAGTGGCAGAGTGCATCGAGAAGACTATCAGCAAGATCGAGGCCGCGGTGCTCAGCGCCTTGGAGCAAACGCCTCCCGAGTTGTATGCCGACATTGTCAAGAACGGCGTCTACCTGACCGGTGGCGGCGCGTTGCTGCGTGGTCTTGA
>CAMHDX010000117.1 GCA_946183895.1 uncultured Porphyromonadaceae bacterium
ACGAGCACAATAACGATAATAGTCCCGTTAGGGACGGCAGAATGTGAAGGCACGGGCGAGAAATCTGACGCCCCTAACGGGGCTAAGAATGGTGGGTGGTGGCATACAGGGGTTCCGCGCCATAGCGCTTCACCCCTGCCTAAGCCCGGACCACCCCTAACGGGGTTCTGATACATCCGGCTCCACCCGAGCGCCCTGCACTGTAAGCCACCTCATAATAGTCCAAGGACGACAGAATGCGCAGGCATTGGCGAGAAATCTGACGCCCCTAACGGGGCTAAGAATGGTGGGTGGTGGCATACAGGGGTTCCGCGCCATAGCGCTTCACCCCTGCCTAAGCCCGGACCACCCCTAACGGGGTTCTGATACATCCGGCTCCACCCGAGCGCCCTGCACTGTAAGCCACCTCATAATAGTCCAAGGACGACAAAATGCGCAGGCACGGCCGTGCCTGCGAGTGTTACAGGCTGTCGTGGAGGCGGCGATAAAAGGCGTGGCGCGTGAGCGTCGACGCGTCGCCGATGATGATGAGCTTGCTGCGAGCACGCGTAATCGCCACGTTCATGCGGCGCAGATCGCGCAAGAAGCCTATCTCGCCCGTGTCGTTGGCGCGCACCATGCTGATGATAATCACATCACGCTCTTGGCCCTGAAATCCATCTACTGTTCCAACCGTGATGGCGCGCCTGAACGGCTTGAGCACCGCGCTCTGCTTGACCAGGTGGCGCAGCAGGTGCACCTGGGCACGATAGGGCGAAATGATGCCGATGTCTATCTGTTCGTCGGTAAGTCGCTGCTTGCCAATGCGTTGCACATAGTCCTCGGCAACGCGGATAGTCAACGCAGCCTCGCCGCGATTCAACCGTCCCACTCCACCGCGCGCTGTCTGCTCGCGACTGTCGTCCTCATCGTCGTCGGCACTGTAGTCCACCCACTCCACGGCTCGGTCCAGGTCCAGGATGGAGCGATTGCGCACACTCTCGTCGCTACGCACCTGCCCGCCATAGAACCATTCGTTGGGAAACTTCAGAATTGCCTCATTCATACGATATTGCACGCCCAGCATAGTCACCGCATCGGGACAGTTGGCGGCAATGCGCTCCATCAGTGTCACGCCCAGTCCGCCCTTGAGCGCCTCGAGGCACTTGACAGTGGGCGGCAGTTGGCAGTGGTCGCCGGCCAGCACCACGCGCGACACCTTGCGTATCGCTATCCAGCAAGCCGCCTCGAGCGCCTGTGCCGCCTCGTCGATAAACAGTGTGCCGAAGCGCATACCATCCAGCACACGGTTGGCACTGCCGGCAAGCGTGCACGCTATCACACGCGCGTTGCCGAACACCTCCTCACGGATGCGCAGCTCGACCTCGGTGGCACGACTGTCCAGGCGGTCCATCTTCTGGTGATAAGCCTCGTCGTGACGGCGCGAGCCGCGCAACTCGCGCATCGCCTTGCGCAGCGACCACAACTGCGGATACAGCGGGTGGTCCTCAAACTGCCGCTCAAAGGTGCGGGCGAGCATGCGGTCGGTCACACGCGTCGGGTTGCCAACGCGCAGCACATTGATGCCGCGGTCCAGCAGCTGCTCGGCAATCCAGTCGACCGCCATATTGCTCTGGGCGCACACCATCACCTGGCTCTCGCGCCTGAGGGTCTCGGCAATCGCCTCGACCAGCGTGGTGGTCTTGCCGGTGCCCGGGGGACCATGGACCACCGCCACGTCCTTGGCGCGCAGCACCTCGTTGACGGCATGCTGCTGCGTGGCGTTGAGCCACGGGAACGATAGTGGAGCGAAGGTAAACTTCTCGGGCTTGACACGACCGTAGAACACATTGCGCAATCGCGCCAGGCGGCTCGCCGGCTCCGCCTTGATGACGCGGTCCAGGGCGGCAAGCATGAGCTTGTAGGTCGTCTCGTCGAACGACAACTGCACTCCCAGGCGCTCGGCGCGCTGCAAGCGCGAGGCGGCATCCTCGTCAGGCACCGACACCAGCATGCGGTCGCCGTCCACAAGTGTCACTGTAGCAGCAAATTCCAGATATTTGATGTCGTCAAGCCCAACGATTGTGAAGAACATCACCGGCCGCCCCGGCTCAAAGTTGTGGTCCACCTCGGCCTCTTGCTCGCCGCGGCGCAGCTCGACCACGAGCTGGTTGAGCGAGTTATAGCGAGTGGCCCCCACGGTTAGAGGCCACCAACACTCCCCACGGCGCACTTTACGCTCCACGCCCAGGGCTTGGGACAAGCGGCGCAGCTCGTCGCGCTCGTAGTCACGCTCGCGCTCGACGAGGCGCCGCTGCTTGATCAGTTCGGTGAGAATCAATAGTTCTCAGCCTTAAGTTCGAAGTAGGCCTGCGGGTGGTTGCACACCGGGCACTCCTCGGGGGCGCGCTTGCCCACCACGATGTGACCGCAGTTGCGGCATTGCCAGATGCGCTCATCGTCGCGCGAGAACACCAGGTCGCCCTCCACATTGGCGAGCAGGCGGCGATAGCGCTCCTCGTGGGCGCGCTCGATGGCGGCAACGCCCTCCATCTGCTCGGCGATCTCGTCAAAGCCCTCCTCGCGGGCCTCGCGTGCCATGCGCAGGTACATGTCGGTCCACTCGAAGTTCTCGCCCTCGGCTGCGGCGCGCAGGTTGTCGGTGGTGGGACGGATGGCACCGCCCTCGAGCAGCTTGAACCACATCTTGGCGTGCTCCTTCTCCTGGGCTGCGGTCAACTCAAAGATGGCTGCGATTTGCTCATAGCCCTCCTTCTTGGCCTTGGAGGCGAAGTAGGTATATTTGTTGCGAGCCATCGATTCGCCCGCAAATGCCTCGAGCAGGTTCTGCTCAGTCTTGGTTCCTTTTAACGGTTTCATTTGTGTTTCGGTTTTAGATGTTATTGATTAATTATTATGTTAGTTAGTCCTTGATCTTCTCGGGGTTGAGCTCGGGCAGGACGGTGCCGTCCTCCTCCTCGGTGCTGCGGCGCAGCTGCTCCTCCACGCCATCAACGATGTTGACCATGAAGTCGCCCAACTTCTCAGCCTCGCACACGATGTCGATATACAGGATGCCGGCCTCGTAGGGGTACTTCTTCTGGTTGATATTGTCGATGTTCTCGGTGCGGCAATGGTTGCGGAACTCGTTGATTTCGCGCTCCTTGTCGTAGCTACGCTTGAGGTCCTCGGGGCTCGCGCCGTCCATGTCGATCAAGATGACCATCAGGTTGCTCATCGCCTCGCTCACATACTTGAACATCTGGTCGATGTTCTTGTAGTTGTACTCCACAAAGTGGGCGTCAGCCTCAGACTTGCGCACCAGCGTCTTGGCGATGTTGTTGCAGCTGTCGGCCATCGACTCGAGCTCGCTCACGATGTTGAGCATGGTGGAGATGCGCATCTTGCTGTTGAAGCTCAAGCGCCCGTCCATCACCAGGTTCAGGAAGTTGGCAATCTCAATCTCCATGCGGTCGGCGATGTCCTCATACTTGTAGATGCGCTGCAGCAACTTGTCGAACTCCTCGGTACCAATCTTGGTGTGCAGCAGGGTCTTGACCATGCCGAACATGCGCTCAACACGCTGGGCGAACACCACGGTCTCCTTTTGCGCCTGCAGGATGTTCAACTCGGCGGCGCCCACCAGGCCGGCGCTGATGTACTTGAGTTGCGATTCCTCGTCCTCCTTGCTCTCGCTCTTGAGGAAGTAGTTGACCGCCTTGACCAGGAAGCCGGTGAAGCCTATCATGAGCACGAGGCTCAAGATGTTGTACACGGTGTGATAGACAGTCAAGCCCCATGAGGCGGCGGCACGCATGTCGTCGGTGGGGTCGCCGCCGCCGTGCACAATCGAGTACAACTGCGTCGGGTCGCCAAAGTGCAGCAACTTGGTCAGCCACACTATCATGTCGACAAACGGGAAGAACACCACGAGCATCCACGCCGCGCTGATCAGGTTGTACAACAGGTGGATGCCGGCAGCCTTCTTGGCGGTGAGATTGCCGCCCAGCGATGCCAACAGCGGCGTGATGGTCGTACCCACATTGCTGCCCAGCACGATGGCGCACGCCATGTCAAACGGAATCCAGCCCTTGCTGCTCATGATCAGCACGATGGCAATCGTCGCCGCACTCGACTGGATAATCAGCGTCACCACCACACCGAAGATGAAGAATATCAGCAGCGACACGAAGCCCATCGACGTGTAGTCCTGCAAGGCGGCGAACAGCTCGGGCGACTGCGACAAGTCCGGCACGTTCTCGCTAATCAGGCCCAGGCCCATGAACAGGAACACGAAGCCTATCAGGAACTCGCTGATGGACTTCCACTGGCTCTTCTTGGTGAATAACATCGGCACAGCGACCGCGAGTATAGGCAGCAGGAACGCCCCCATGTTCACCGAGAAGCCGAAGAAGGTCACAATCCACGTGGTGAACGTGCTACCCAGGTTGGCACCCAGGATGACCGACACGCTCTGCTCCAGCGACATCAGGCCGGCGTTGACAAAGCTCACCACCATCACCGTGCTGGCACTGGAGCTCTGGATTAACGCGGTGATAGCGATACCGGTGAGCATACCCATCCAGCGGTTGCGCGTCATCGCCGCCAGGATGGAGCGCAGGCGCGAGCCGGCGGCCTTTTGCAATCCCTCGCTCATCACCTTCATGCCGTACAGGAACAGTCCCACGGCTCCAAGTAGTGACAAGAAGTCTACAACAGAATAGTTCATTGATTGATTTTTAGCGTATTAACATGCTTGTGGACTTAGCATGACCGCCCGCACGAGCAATCATGTTACAAAGATACTACATTTTCTTAAAAAATTCAAGTTTCTGATTCAAGTTTCTAAAGTAGATTACAGTGATTATACGAAAAGACCCCACCATTCAGTCGCAGGCTCCTGTCATGGTGGGGTTTTCTGATTGGTTA
>CAMHDX010000118.1 GCA_946183895.1 uncultured Porphyromonadaceae bacterium
AATGTAGAACTTGCCGTCCGGAGCCAAGGTGAGTGATGAGTCGCCGGCGCCACAGTTGTTCATCGCGGTTAGCACCAGGCGGTCGGTGAGCAGGTTGGTTTGCGGTGAGACACCGCGTTGGTACACCTCTACCAGCCGGTCGGCAACTGTCTCAACAAACGCTTTGTAACGCTCAAGGTCGGCATCGGTCGTGGTCTCGACATCGGTAACCACTACGTTGAAGCGCACTCCGGTTTCGAGAGCCTTAACAAGCTCGTTTTCATGGGCGAGTAGTGCGGCAAGTGGAGTGCGTATCAGGTATGCAACATCCTTGTCGAGCCGGTCGGGGACGACCTGCTCCCACTTGTCCAGCACAATCACATCGGCATCGGCAGTTAATGGTGACGTTGCCGGCATAATCTTGCTGTGGTCAATGCTCTCGATGATGCGCTTGTGTTCATCGGGTAAATCTGTGTCCGGATAGACAAATTGTATGGTCAAGTTCTCAATCATCGCAAAGCGGATGGCGCGCCGCAGCGTGTCGGGCTCTATCAACTTGTGAGAGATAGCCGGGACATCATGGTGGCAGAACGATGCGCTCTGCTCGTCAAGCAAAATAATCAGGTATTGCAGCATGGTGTTTTAACAGTTATCGGGTTTGACTTCGCGGTGATTGCTCTCAAACTGTTCGCGCTCGCCCTCCAGCTCAAGCTTGCGGTAGAGGCGGTTCCAGTAGTAGTTGTTGGCCCTGACGCGCGCCTTGTGCATCAGGCAAATGGCGGTGGCGCGTTGGTAGATGGTGGGAGTTGCCGCAGCATCGTAGTTCTCGCCTTGGCACCACGCGCAGCCGCTGGCCACCTCGCAGTCAAGGCACTGCTGCGGGCTCTGCGTCAGTCGGTCAAGCGTGAGGAATGGTCGCAACTTGTTCTCGTCGATGCCGTCACGCACATTGCCGATGATGATAGGTGCCTTACTGCGTAGCGAGTATGCGGCGAAACGCGTGCACGGATAGAAGTTGCCGGCAGCGTCCACACTGAGCATCTTGCCCGCACCACACCAGTTCTGGTTCTCGGTCACAGGGTCAAGCGGCTTGCCGATGTTCTCGCTATAGAACGAGCAGGCATAGTCGGTGTAGTAGCCTCCGTCAATGATGGCGTCGGCAAGCTGCATCAGTTGGTCCTCAAATAGCTTGTCGTCGCCCTCCTTCCACACGTCCTCAAACACGCAGTTGATGTTCACCTCGTGGATGCCGAGGCTGTACAGGTGCAGCACACTCTCCTTGATGTAGGGGATGTCGGGGCTACTGATAGTTACCTTGGTGCCGCCACCGGGGAACTGCTCAAGCCACAACGGAATGTTGCGCACCACGTCGCGGTAGCTGCCGCGCTCAGGCCCGTCGCCCTTGTAGATGCGGTTCAGGTCGTGCTTGAGCTCGGTGCCGTCAATGGTGATGCCGATTGACAGGTGGCTGTGGTTCTTCTTGATGAACTGCTGCACCTTATCGGTGTGATAGTTGATGCCGTTGGTCGAGAACGAGAAACGGTAGCTGTCAAACCAGTGATGACCACGGCGGAACATCTCCGCCTTGATGTAGTCGCAGATGCGGTCAATCAGCTCAATCTCCAGGAACGGCTCGCCGCCGATAAAGTCCCAAATTACGCTCTGCTCGCGGAACTTCTCCTCATTGTCGAGGATATAGTCAATCGCCGCCTTAGCCACCGACCACGGCATCCGCTCCTTCTCGTTCTTCCCGACCAAGTAGCAATACTTGCAGGCAAGTTGGCAGTCCTTAGTGACGATGAACGTAATGTTCTTCGCCATCCCCGACTGCCAACTGCCGCCACTTTCTTTATACAATGCCATAATTGTTTCTCAGATTACCTTGAACCGCCATAGCAACTACCATTGCAGGTGTTGTTGCAATAGCCTTTGCAGGTATTGTCACAACCCTTGCAAGAGCCGTCACAACGGCTCAAACATGAACGATGACATCCACCCTCACAGCTTTTATAGCAGCTTGAGGAACATCCTCCGGAACAGCTATTTACGCTACAACCCATCGGCTCGTTACTATCATTGGCATGGCCGATGACCGGTAACTGTGACAGCACAATCGCTCCAAGGATAGGCAAAGTGCCCTTCACCACTCGCTTGAAGAACTGGCGGCGCGACTGCAGGTCGTTGGTCTTTCTCTTGTCTTCCATAATCGTTGTTGTTAAGTATGTATCATTAAAGTGAATTGAGAATTATCTTGCGCTACCGGAGCAGGACGTTTGGCAACTGCCGGCACATGTGCCTTCGCACGACCCGACGCAACTTCCCTTGCAGGAACCTTCGCAGGTCTTGCCGCAACCACCGTAGCAGCCTCCCTCACAATCGCCAACGCAGTCATTGGCGCAATTTATTTCGCAGTCAAAGCCGCAGTCTTTCTTGCAACGACCGGAACACTCTCCTCTGCAACTTCTGCAACGGTCAGGATTTGACGCGCTGGTCGCCTTGATGGGAACAATGGGAGTAAGGCCAACTAATAGGATCGGCAATATTCTCCTCGCTGATAGCTTGAAAAACTGCCTACGCGTTCGCAATTCTTTTTGATTGTTATCCATGTCTTTATAAGATTTTACCAGTTATCGTTGATATTGATATTTGTGCAAAGTTCATGTGGATATGATCCCATGAATGTTGTATGCGAGCTTCCCTTCTACGCTTTGGCAACGCTCACTCCTGTAGTGGCCGGATTATGAATTCGTTCCAGGGGTTGAGTTTCTTATACTTCTTGGCCGCCTCCGCCGGGATGTGCAACACGCAAGAAGCAACGTTAACCCCTTCAAAGACGTCATCACTAAGTACGACTTTATCAGGATTCGCAATCAGGCAACGAATTTCCTTCAAACCCTCGCAACCGAAAAACGCGTAGTAGCCGATTTCGGTCACCGAGTTTGGAATGGTCACCGAGGTCAGACCGGTGCAGCTGGAGAATGCGCCTATGCTGATTTTGGTCACCGAGTTTGGAATGGACACCGAGGTCAGGCCGCTACAATCGTCTAATGCATCATAGCCGATTTCAATGACCGGATAGTCTTTTCCATTGTGATTTACCACCGATGGTATCTCTAAATAGCCTGTCAAAGAATTCCTTAACTCCTTATCACCAAACATATGGTCGTAAGTGCCATAAAACGTAGCCGTCGCGCTATCGTCATTGATTTCGTAGTAAAAACCACGATCATCAATAAATAACTCGTCATCTCCTACAACTATATTTAAGTACGTATATTTGGTGGTATCTGTTCCGATAGTGTCAATAGTGTTGCTGTCATACGGTTCAATACCGGACGAGAATATATCGGTCGTGGGAGCGGCGAGCAGTGTCAACGATGATAGCACCAGCGCCAACAAAATGTTAAATGCAGTCTTCATTGAGTCTCTAAAAGTTTATTGCCAATGGGCGACATTATTTGAGCTTGAAGGGGACCGGAATGGTGTACCACACCCGGCACGGCTCGCCATTTTCATGCCCGGGCTTAAACTTAGGTAGCCTTTTGCAGACGCGGATGGCCTCCGCATCAAGCTCTTTTGTAACGCCACGGGCAATCCTCGTCTCACCTATGCTGCCGTCTTTCTCGACCACCAACCGGACAAAGACAGTGCCATCAATGCCATTTTCGGCCGCCATCACCGGGTAGTTGATGTTCTTGTTGATGAAGTTCTTCAGTGCCTCACTACCACCGGGGAACTCAGGCATCACATCGGCTGCCATACGGACCGGCTCCGGCGTCGGATGGGGATCGGACTCCATCTTAGGCTCAACGGGGTCATAGGTCGCATTTGACTCAAAAAGCGGAGCGGGCTCTGGGTCGGGAGAGTCCTCTATGACGGGATCCGGAATGGGAGGAGCGACGCGCAAGGCGTAGTGCTCCAGTGCCACGAGTTCGGTGACGATGTTTTCACAGAGCGACACCAGTTGCAACATTTCCTCGATGCAGCACCACTCATAGGCGGAGTGCTCGGCCTGCTGGCCCGAATAGATGCAGCTGCCGCCGGGCATGAGGTCAGGGAAACGCGCGGTCATCATTGCCGACGTTGTGCCTCCACGCTCGAGCTGCGGTTCCATGACGATGCCAGCAGCCGCGGCGGCACGCTGGACCAAGTCCGGCACAAACACTGGCATCGTGTAGGCAATGTTTTCGTATTGCATCTGGTCGTCGGTCAGGGTTATCTCCACTCGAGGCCATGCCTGGCGTGCTTTCGCCAAATTATCATCCATCAACCGTTTCTGGTAGGCACCCTCCTTGCGGTCGAAGTAACGTAGGCGCACTTTCACCACCACATCGTCGTCGTTGGTGGTTCCATCGGCCTTCTTGGGGTGATAAAGCGTGTAACAGTGCACATAACCCTCGTTGCCCTCGCGGTTGCTCGGGTTGAGCTCGGACGGCACAAGTCCGACGAAGTAGGCGGCGGCGCTGAGCGCGTCGGCCATGCCGTTCTCCTTGCCATGACCGGGGTGCGCGCTCTTGCCGTGGAACAGATAGGACTGACCGACGGCCGAGAAGTTGCCCACCGAGAAGCGTCCCGGCATATTCCCGTCAACGTCAATGACGACATCGGGTCGGCAGCCAAACACGCTCGGGTCGTAGCGCAGGGCGGCCTTGCCCACGTCCTCGTTTTGGCTGAAGGCGACCATCACACGTCCATGTTTCAACTTGGGATTGCTGATAAGTTGCTCCACCAGCGAGACAAGCACCGCGGTGCCCGTTTTATCATCTGCGCCGAGCAACGTTGTGCCGTCGCTTGTGACAATCGTCCTGCCGACAAGGTCCTTCAGGTGCGCGCCCTGCGGGATGTCGGGGCTGAGGGTGATGCCGCCGGGCAACGCGATGGCTCCACCGTCGTAGTTGCGGTGCACCATCGGCTT
>CAMHDX010000119.1 GCA_946183895.1 uncultured Porphyromonadaceae bacterium
AAGCTGGAGGCTGCCGCTCTGCCCGAAGGGGTTGAGGGCCGCGAGGTGACGTTCTTCATCCACTTCCCCGGTGGTCGCGTGCAGGTTCACGCCACCCAGGGCGAGGTCGCGAGCGGACCGGTTGAGGATGTCAACGGTGACGGCGAAGTCAACGTGGGTGATGTCAACGACATCCTGGCTACTATCATTGCCGAGGGTTATGTCGAGGCTCAAGACGTCAACGGTGACGGTGCTGTCAACGTGGGTGATGTCAACCAGGTGTTGGCTTACATCCTTGAGCATGCATAATATTGTTAGAGCAATAGCAGTTTCTTAACATATTATTTCCTGTTTTTGCGTGCAGGGTGGCTGTGGTAGTCACCCTGCATTTTTTGCGCCGTGTTTTATACGTTTGTGGGGGTGGTTGACGTTATTAATTTATTATGGCATCAATGAAATCTACAATCCTCAATACATCTCGCCGCGCGGCGTTGTCGGCAGTGGCGTTGCTGTGCGCCCTCATTGTGGCGGCGCAGGTTACCTTCAAGGGCACGGTGAGCGACGAGAACGGTCGCCCACTGGAGTTTGTCACGGTGCGTGTGGCGGGCACCGCCGTGGGCACCAACACGAGCGAGAAGGGAACCTATGAGCTCAAGGTGGCGACTGCCGACACCATGGTGGTGGAGTTCAGCATGATTGGCTACAGCACGGTGCGTCGCCAGTTCATCAAGCCGCAGGGCACCATCACCGTCAGCCCCAAGCTCTACGAGAAACGGCAGGAGCTGGAGGGCATCACGGTGACCGAGTACCGCAAGCAGACCAACACCATGCAGGGCATTGATGTCGATGTCGTCAACCGCACGCCCGATGCCTCGGGCGGCAGCGTGGAGGCGGTGCTGACCACCCAGGCGGGTGTGAGCAGCAAGAACGAGATGAGCAGCCAGTACATGGTGCGCGGCGGCTCGTACGATGAGAACAGTGTCTACATCAACGGCATCGAGGTCTACCGCCCGCAACTCATCAGCAACGGCCAGCAGGAGGGCTTGAGCATCATCAACCCCGACATGGTGCAGAAGGTGCAGTTCTCGACCGGCGGCTTCAACGCGGAGTATGGCGACAAGATGTCGAGTGTGCTCGACATCACCTATCGCGACCCGGAGGCGTTCGAGGCGTCGCTGGCGGCGAGCCTGCAGGGCGGCAGCGTGTCGATTGGCCACGGCACCGCCAAGTTCTCGCAGCTGCACGGCGTGCGCTACAAGCGCAACAGTAGCCTGCTGGGCTCGCTCGAGAGCAAGGGCGAGTATGACCCGCAGTATCTTGACTATCAAACCCACATTGTGTTCAAGCCCAACAAGCGCCTGCGCGTGTCGCTGCTGGGCAACATCGCGATCAACAACTACCGCTTTACGCCCAAGAACCGCGAGACGAGCTTCGGCACGAGCATGGCGGCAAAGTCGTTCACCGTCTACTTTGACGGCCACGAGAAGGACAAGTTCCAGACCTACTTCGGCGCGCTCACGGCAAGCTATCTGGTGGGTGGCAGCACGACGCTGTCGCTCCGTGCGAGCGGCTATCGCAGTGACGAGCTTGTGACATACGACGTGCACGGCGAGTACTGGCTCGACGAGGCGGGCGCCGACGGCGTGGGCGGCGAGCTGGGCGTGGGCAAGTATCACGAGCATGGTCGCAACCGCCTCAAGTTTGGCGTGTACGACTTCGGCCTCAGTGGCACCACGGGCATTGCGGGCCACAACCTGGGCTACGGCGTGTCGATGCGTCGCGAGAGCGTGTACGACCGCGCCCGCGAGTGGCAGTGGCGCGATTCGGCGGGCTACTCGCTGCCGCGAGTGCCTGAGCTGGTGAGCGTGATCTACAACCTGGGCTCGGAGCATGACCTCAAGTCGACGCGCTTCATGGGCTACGTGCAGGACACCTATCGTGTGAGCACCGACGCCGGACTGTGGAGCATCAATCTGGGTGTGCGCTTGTCGCACTGGAGCTTCAACGGCGAGACGCTGGTGTCGCCGCGAGCCAGTGTGGGCTTTGTGCCGGCGCGTCACTCTAGCTGGACCTTCCGCCTTGCCGGCGGCCTGTACTACCAAGCGCCGTTCTACAAGGAGTTCCGCGTGGAGCGCACCGATGCCGACGGCAATGCCTATATCGACCTGAACAAGGACATCAAGAGCCAGCGTTCCATCCAGGCGATTGTGGGCGCTGACTACACCTTCCGCGCGCTCAACCGGCCCTTCCGCTTCTCGGCTGAGGCCTACTACAAGAACCTGGCTAACCTCATCCCCTACGAGGTGGATAACCTCAAGGTGGTCTACACGGGCACCAATAGCAGCAAGGGCTATGCCGCCGGCATCGACATGAAGCTGTTCGGCCAGTTTGTTGACGGCACTGACTCGTGGCTGAGCTTCTCGCTGATGAAGACGCAGGAGGAGATTGACGGGGTGAAGGTGCCGCGCCCCACCGACCAGCGCTACTCGGTGGCGTTGTTCTTTACCGACTATCTGCCCAAGTTGAAGCGCCTGCGCTTCTCGCTGCGCGCAATCTTCAGCGACGGCTTGCCCACCACGGCACCGCGCATGACGCGCGCCCAGACCTACTTCCGCCAGCCTGCCTACAAGCGCGCCGACATCGGGCTGACCTACGACTTCATCACTAAGGACCACCGCCCGTCGTCGGGCTTCTTCAGTGCCTTCAAGGCGCTCTCGCTCGGCATCAATGTGAGCAGCTACTACTGGGTGACCGACGTCAACAACATCCAGTACGCGGTGCCTAACTACCTTACCCGCCGTCAAATCAATGTGCGCCTTGCCGCCAAATTCTAATATTCTGTACCCTGATGAGCAACGTGAAATCGCCTGAGTTGTGGACCCTCGTGCTGAGTGTTGGCGACACCGCTATTGACTACCTGATATACAGCGACTCGCGGCAGGATTCGCCTGCCATGGGGCGCGTGCCGCTCGACGTGTCGCTGCCCGACGTGCAGCGCGCCATCGAGAACGCGGTGTACGACACGCCGCTGCTGCTTGACGACTACGGCGCGGTGAGGGTGCTGGCGCACTCCAGCTGCTTCATTATCTTGCCGGGCGACACGGGCGAGGACAACGCGACGCGCATGCTGGAGGTGGCATTCGGCACCGATGCCGGGGCTGAGGCGATGGTGTGCCGCATGCCGCGCTGCGACAAGGTGATTTCCTGGCGCGTGCCCAAGGGCTTGCCGGGCTTCCTGGGTCGCACGTTCAACCTGCCGGCTGTCTACCACCACCTGTACCCGCTGTGCGAGCACTTCTACCGCCTGAACAGCGCGAGCGACATTGCGCGCATGTTCTTGAGCGTGCGCCCGGGGGCGATGGATATGGTGGTGTACCGCCGCGACAGCCTTGTGGCGGCTAACTCCTACGAGTTCCGCGACACGGGCGATGCCGCCTACTTCGCCCTGCACGCCTGGCAAAGCCTCGAGCTGGACCAGCAGTGCGACGAAATCCAAATTCTGGGCGCCCGCGACCTGCGCGACGACCTCGCGGAGCGATTGAAACCCTATGTCAAATATGTCCTGCCGGCTATCATGCCTGCCGCGGCGCTGCGCTTTGGCGCCGACGTGGCGCGGCTGCCGCTAGACTTAGTGCTATTGACCCAATGCGAATAATCAGCGGAAAATACGGCCGCCGGCGCTTTGACGTGCCGCACAACATCACGGCTCGCCCCACCACCGACATGGCTCGCGAGAGCCTGTTCAACGTGCTGGCCGGCATCATCGACTTTGAGGACCTCACCGCGCTGGACTTGTTTGCCGGCACGGGTGCCATCAGCCTGGAGCTGCTTTCGCGAGGAGCCGCCGCGGTGACCGCGGTTGAGAAGGCGACGGTGCAGGCACGCTTTATCGGCGACGTGGCGCGCCGCCTGGGCGAGGAGAACCTCACGCTCGTGCGTGGCGATGTGTTCAAGTTCCTGTCCTCGTGTCGCATGGGGTTTGACCTGGTGTTTGCCGACCCGCCCTACGACCTGCCCACGCTCGCCGACCTGCCGCGCCTCATCATCGACAGCGGCGCCGTGAAGCCCGGCACGCTGGTCGTGGTGGAGCACCCGCGCGACTACGACTTCTCGTCGCTGCCGCAGTTCTCGCAGCACCGCGCCTACGGCAAGGTCAACTTCTCCTTCTTTACCGTCTAATCCAAGGTTTATTGATTTCATAGCGGTAATGGGTTTAAATGTGATAGATGCGCAAATATAACACCAAAACATTCACAAAAGCAACAATTTATCATCAAATCACTCATTTTTCTCACCAAATGTTACCGCTCTCGGTCAATGAAGACGAATAAATCCGAATGAAGACGAATAAGTCCGAATGAAGACGAATAAGTCCGAATGAAAACGAAAATAGACGAAAATAGACGAAAATAGACGAAAATAGACGAAAATAGACGCGATATAATTCTGAATTGTGCATTGTGAATTGTGAATTTTTTATTACCTTTGCGGCATGGTGGACCGATTTGGCTGCTTGCAACCACCCTAAAAAGTGCTAAAACGCTAATTCCGAGACGATTGCGCTCGTGAATGAGTTTGTGTGTCGCACTGCGGGTACTTCGGTTTACCCACGGTGTGATTTTTTTTGTGACACATTAATTATATATAGAAACGAGATGAATTATTTGTTTACGTCAGAATCGGTGTCGGAAGGACACCCTGACAAAGTGAGTGACCAGATATCGGATGCGATTCTGGACAATATTCTTGCGCTGGACGAGAATGCGCACGTGGCCTGCGAGACGATGTGTACGACGGGTCAGGTTGTGGTAGCGGGTGAGGTCACTTGCGAGCACTACGTAGACGTGCAGCAGATCGCGCGCAACACGATTAGCAAGATCGGATACACCAAGGCCGAGTATAAGT
>CAMHDX010000120.1 GCA_946183895.1 uncultured Porphyromonadaceae bacterium
AAGTTGCTATAGACTGTATCGTAGCTATAGATTTGAGGGGTGGCGCTTTAAAACAACAAATTGAACGAATTAAACGAATACTAATGATCGAACAATCGGGAAATTCACAATGCACAAAGCAGGCGCCCTTGGCGGAAATTTTACAAAATTTAATCCAAAATTACCCATTTGCCGGGTGCCGGTTGGGGAATTTTGTTTCAAATTCTGAATAATTTCCACGCGGCAGCGTGCTCAAAATTTAATGCGTAATGTGTAATGGGGAATGGGGGTAAACGGGAAAATAGCGTGTGTATTTTCATTATTTTTGAGAAATGTGCTCTAGTATGAGAAAAAATGCGTACCTTTGTGGTGCATAGTTGAAGTTTCTTTTGTTTCCATATCAACTGCAAAGTCGCTGAAAATCAGCGTTTTTATAAGTTTCAACTATGCATTTTTTACTTTATAAACTCATAAATTAACAAAACAAGCAACAATAGCACCACAAGATGAATATACTGGAACTTAGCGAACAGGAGATAGTGCGCCGCAACTCATTGGCGCAATTGCGCGAACTGGGCATTGACCCGTATCCCGCGGCGGAGTTTGTTGTCGACGCCTATAGTGACGACATACGCGCGCGCTTCAGTGACGATGCCGAGCCGCGCGCCGTGCGCATTGCCGGCCGCATGATGAACCGCCGCATTATGGGCAAAGCGTCATTCTTTGAGCTACTCGATTCGCGCGGTCGCATTCAGGTGTACGTCAACCGCGACGCGCTATGCCCGGGTGAGGACAAGGAGATGTACAACACCGTGTTCAAGCGTCTGCTCGACATGGGCGACTTTGTGGGCGTTGAGGGGACAGTGTTCCGCACCCAGACCGGCGAAATCTCGGTGCACGCCACATCGCTCACGCTGCTTAGCAAGTCGCTGCGCCCGTTGCCGGTGGTCAAGGTGAAGGACGGCGTGACCTACGACGCGTTTGACGACCCCGAGCTGCGGTACCGCCAGCGCTACGTCGACCTCATCGTCAACGACGGTGTCAAGGAGACGTTCCTCAAGCGCGCGGTGGTGCTGCGCACCCTGCGTGCCGCCCTTGACGAGGCCGGCTACACTGAGGTCGAGACGCCCACCCTGCAGGCTATCGCCGGCGGCGCGAGCGCGCGTCCGTTCATCACCCACTTCAACGCGCTGAACATCGACATGTACATGCGCATCGCCACCGAGCTCTACCTCAAGCGGCTGATAGTGGGCGGCTTTGAGGGCGTGTACGAGATAGGCAAGAACTTCCGCAACGAGGGCATGGACCGCAACCACAACCCCGAGTTCACCTGCATGGAGCTGTACGTGCAATACAAGGACTACAACTGGATGATGAGCTTCACCGAGCAGTTGCTGGAGCGCATCTGCATCGCCGTGAACGGCAGCACCGAGAGCGTGATTGACGGCAAGACCATCAGCTTCAAGGCGCCCTACCGCCGGTTGCCCATCCTTGATGCCATCAAGGAGAAGACCGGTCACGACCTGAGCGGCATGAGTGAGGAGCAGATACGCGACGTGGCGCGCTCACTCGGCATTGAGGTTGACGAGACCATGGGCAAGGGTAAGCTCATCGACGAGATCTTTGGCGAGACCTGCGAGGGCGACTTCATCCAGCCCACCTTCATCATCGACTATCCCGTGGAGATGTCCCCGCTGACCAAGATGCACCGCAGCAAGCCCGGTCTGACCGAGCGCTTTGAGCTCATGGTCAACGGCAAGGAGCTGGCAAACGCCTATAGCGAGCTCAATGACCCGATTGACCAGGAGGAGCGCTTTGTGGAGCAGATGAAGCTTGCCGACAAGGGCGACGACGAGGCGATGATTATCGACCGCGACTTCCTGCGCGCGTTGCAATACGGCATGCCGCCCACGAGTGGCATCGGCATCGGCATTGACCGTCTGGTGATGCTCATGACCGGCAATAGCTACATCCAGGACGTGCTACTGTTCCCGCAGATGCGCCCCGAGAAGGTGGCGCCGCGCGACAAGACAGAGGCGTACACCGCGCTGGGCATTCCCGAGGCGTGGGTGGCGCCCATCCAGAAGGCCGGCTACATGACCGTGGCGGCGCTGGGGGCACTCGAGCGCCCCGGCGTCCTGTTCCAGCAGCTGCAGGACATCAACAAGAAGTACAAGCTGGGCCTCACCCTGCCTCACATTGACGACGTCAAGCGCTGGGTCGAAGCCGCCGCCACCGCAGGCGAGTAACCGGTGACGGTGGCGTGGCGGCTCCTTGACGGCGCTGCCGCCGAGCACTCAACGGCTTGCTCAACGGGCGAGGCTACTCGCGCGGATGACGGGGGCAGCGGTGGCACCGCTGCATGAACCGACAAAGCCGCCGTGGACGGCGGTTATTGGGGAAGCCGCTGTGGTGACGGGCTGCGCATAGTTGCTATAAATTTGAGGGGAGGGTGAAAGGTGGTGCCGGCAGAGTGAGAATGGTTAGTAACGGAATGTGCGGCCGTTCCATGTGAGGGCGCGCTTTGATGTCTTGCCGTTCTTGTGCCAGGTAGTCTCAGTGATGGTTTTGCCGGTGCGTGGCAGCGAGTACGAGATGTACTCGAGATTGTCGTTGTCGTATCGTGTCTCGAAGCCCGGTGCCTCGCAGTAGGTCATCAGCTTGGTGGCATTGTTGTAGCGCATGAAAGAGAGGCCGTCGAATTGTCCGGGCGAGTACACGCCATCGGTAAAGCAGGAGATGTTGACGGCAATCAGCTTGTGCTTGCCATCGGCCTCGTTCCAGTAGCACATTTCGGCGCAGAACAGGTGGTTCTCGTATTGCGACTCATAGCGGATGTATCCGTTGCGCTCGTCGACGATGAAAATTTCGCCGTTGGATAGTTTGTCGCCCTCAAGGTAGCTCAACCAGGCATTTTTGAAGGCATTGGTCGCCTCATCCAGTCCCACTTCTTCCACGGGGTCGTCGTAGACCTGGACTTGGGTCAGATAGGCATGGGCAAAGTCCTTGATGGTGGGTTTGGCGCCCTTGTAAGACACTTTGAAGGCGTCTTGTGCCGCCACACATAGCACGAGGCAGGCAAAAAGCAGTGTGAAAATAGTCTTTCTCATTGTTGTTGTTTTTTTGTGAGTTACTATTGCAGGGCAAATGTAGTAAAAAAATTCAATAGGCACATGATTAATTTGCAATTCTTAATCTACGGGCTGACGCGGGACGGGCACGGGCGGCACCTCAGCGGTGGCGGCGAGCACTCGGCGGGCGGGGGGCGGTGCTATTGGCCGGTGGACTGGCGGTAGTCCAGGAGGCGGGTTTGGAGGGCGGCGTAGGCGTCGGTGCGCTTGTCGCATGCCTGCTGATAGAGCATCTGCGCCTCGAGCAGGTCCGACATGCGGCAGGTGCCGGCTCGATACAGGTCTCGATGCACGCGCAGGTTCTCCTGTGCCTGCTCGATGCCGCGCCCGGCGATGTCGAGTTGCTGTTGTGCCTCGACCACGCTATTCCAGGCGTTGAGCATGCGTATTTGCAGCAGCTCAGCCTTGTCCTGCTGCTCGTCGAGCGCCATGAGGTGCTCTATCTTCTTGCGCTTGATGGCGTGCGAGCCGCCCCACCAGTCGGAGATGGGCACGCTGACGGTAGCGAAGATCATGCCGAAGTGGTGGCCGCGGTCCAGCAGGTTGTGGTAGTTGTAGCCCGCGCCGACGGCGACTGTGGGCATATTCTTGCCCACGGCAAGGTCCTTTTGCAGTCGCGACGCCTCGACCTGCTTGTCCAGCAACTGATACTCGGCAGTGTTGAGCAACGCCTGGCCGTGGTTCTGCTTGACCGGCAACACCGCCTCATGTACAGGCACAGCCGTGAGGGTAAACGCCGTGTCCATCAGGCCGCAATACTGCGCCAGCAGCAGCTTGGTGATGCCGATGCCGTTGTTGAGTTTGAGCTTCTGGCTCTCGATGTCGTTTTGACGCAGCTCCACCTGCAGCAGGTCGTTGCGCAGAATCAGTCCGGCACGCACCGCGACCGAGACATCCTTGTGGATATCGGCGAGCATAGCCTCGACGGCGGCGACCGTTTTCACCTTCTCCTGCAGTGTGACCAGTTGCCAGTAGTACTGCTCGGTGGTCCGGTCCACCTCGTCCCTGGCGAGGCGCAGTTGCAGCCGGCTCACGTCCTCGCCCACCTTAGCCAAGCGGTTGCCGTTGACAATCTGCCCGCCGGCGAACACCGGTTGCATCACCGTGACACCGCCCACGACACCCTTCTTCAGCATCGAGATGCTCACGGGGTTAGCCAGTGACGCCAACGCCTCGACCGGCATTGAGGCGGCAAGGGTAGTCGCCAGCGATGCCGGAATGAGCTCGGAGGGAGTGATTGACGTTTGCGCCATGCCCTTGTTCGCCCCGAACCACAGTCCGGTGGCGCTCACGTTAGGAAAGTAGCGGGTAAACGCCTCCTTGCGTTGCTCGCCGGCGGCGGCGATGTTGTACTGCGCCGCACGCACCGCGTTATTGTTGTTGCGCGCCGAGTCGAGCAACTGCTCGAGGGAGTAGCTCGCCGGCTGAGCGGTGGCGCCAAGCGCGGCGAGGGCGAGTAATATAATGACAGAACTTTTCATGATGTTGCGATATAGATTACTTGGTTGAGACTTTCCAGTAGACAACAGGCAGCATGGTAACCACCATGATGAGCGAGCCGATGCCGCCGGCAAAGATAGTGACGCCCACCGGCATCCAGAAGCTCGACTGCGCGATAATCATCGGCACCACACCCACGGCAGTCGTCGCCGTGGTGAGGAAGATGGGCACCATGCGGCGCTTGCCAGCCTCGTAGGCGGCCTGCTTGACAGCCTCGTTGTAAGCCCCGACGGGCAAACCGTCGG
>CAMHDX010000121.1 GCA_946183895.1 uncultured Porphyromonadaceae bacterium
GCGATGACGCAGCAGATTTACAGTCTGCCCCATTTGGCCACTCTGGAATCTACCCGAGCAAATGGTGCTTTTCGCATTTGCGCTGCAAAGGTACAACAAATTTTTGAACTGGCAAGCATTCTTGAAAAATTTTTCGCATTTTTTTTGCACACACCCCGCAACACCCCTCCCGCACACCACACCAACCGCCACCAACCCACCCCACCACATTATTATATAACACACTCAGTGCCACCCTAAAAAAGCGAGGGGCGCGCCCCACGGCGTGCCCCTCACACAAGTGCTTATTGAAAACTACTCCAGCACCTTCACCGCAGTGGTGGTGCCGTTGTCCCAAATGGTGACCACAATGTTCAGACCGTCAAACGGATTGTCGCTCACCGCGCCTGCCGCATTGTAGTAGCGCACCTTGACAGGACGCGCCTCAACGGCGATGTCCTCAACACCGGTGTACACCGTTATCTCGCCCAGCACCTGACCGAGCAGGTTGGTGTAAGCTTCCTCGTCGGCGGCACTGATGCGACGGCGGGCGCCGCTCCACGCTTCGGCGAGCTGCACGGCAATCTTGAGGTGGACGTAACTGCCTGCCTCGTAGTCCAGGCTGCCGCTATAGTCGGTCAATAGGCGCAGGCTACGCCCCTTGGTGGAGCTATTGTCACCATATCCGCGCAGGGTCGGCACTCCGTCCTCGACATAATAGTAGCCAACCACCTCAATCACCTGGCCAGCCGCCGGCATGTCTTCCCACACCTGCGGCACGTTGTCAAAGTTGTTGCCCATGAAGTAGGTGACAACGGTGTAGATGATGTCCGAAGTGCTCGGCTGGCTTGACACCAGCGTCAACTGCGGCGCTGTCGAGCTGCCGTTGAACTCGCCCACCGCGTTGCAAATCTTTTGACCGGCACTCAGCGTCGTCGTACTGCTGATGGGCAGCCACTTGTAGCCGTTGGTCGCAAAGTAGATGTTGCTTGCCGGTATCGCCTCGACGATGACCATGTCGTCACTCACGCTATACAACCCGCTCGCCCCCGAGAGCAACGCGGTGAGTGAGACCTCGCCGGACCAGCCACTCACGGTGAGTACGCCGTTCTCAATGGTGAAAGTGTACTCAGCCTCATCGGCTATGTTCAGATTCTTCTTGCCCTGTGCATCGGTGACAAGCTCAACACTGTGACTTGTCAGGTCCAGAGTATAGAGTGCGTTGTCGGTCGCACCGCCGAGGTATTGGCCATATTGGTCCTTGACGAGGAATTCGCCGACGAGGGTTTGGGTGAGAGTGAAAACGCCGTTGTTCTCGACAAACGGCACTTCGGCGCCCCAGCTGTTGAAGCCTCCTATCAGGTAGTAGGCTTGCTGCAGTTGCGGCAGGTTGCTCACGGTGAGCACCGGGCTATCGCCGTTGCCGCCGGTGATGGTGAGCGTATACTCGCGCTCGCTGCTCAGGTTCAGGTTGCTATTCTCGCCGCCCTCGGTGGTTAGCGAAACGCTATTCAAGGCATAGTTGAACGTGTGGTAGTACCCGGCTCCCAACCAAGCAGAGCCGTCCTGCACGACCTTGAACTCGCCATTGAATGTCTTAGTGAGCGTATACACGCCGTTGCCTTGATAGGTGAAAAGATCGCTACCGCCACTCCAGCCATTACATGTGCCGCGCAGCTCATAAGTGTGCGTCGGCGTGTCGCCTCCCGGGAAGCCGGTCACCGTCAGCGTCTTGGTGTTGTCACTCTCGGTGATAGTTAGCGTGTAGGCGTTTTCCTCAGTAAGCGTCATGTTGTTGCCGCTGCCGCCTTGACTGAGTTCAATGGGACCGGTCGACGCGGTGATGGTGGTGGCACTTGATGTACTCCACCATGTGTTGGCATCCTGCACAATCTTGAATTGACCCGAGAATGCCTTAGTGAGCGTATACACGCCGTTGCCTTGATAGGTGAAAAGATCGCTACCGCCACTCCAGCCATTACATGTGCCGCGCAGCTCATAGGTGTGCGCCGGAGTATCGCCAGTCGGGAATCCGGTCACGGTCAGCGTCTTGGTGCTACCGCTCACGGTGATGGTGAATGTATATTCGCTATTAGCGTCCAAATTGATATTGTCGTTCTCACCGCCACCGGTCACAAGCGTGACGCTGTTGTTGTCGGATGTCAAAGTCACGGCTCCTCCATCGGCATTCCACCAGTTCTCGCTCTCGTCAACAATCTTGAAATTGCCGCTGAGGGACTTGACGAGTGTGAATACGCCGTTGCCCTGATTGGTAAACTTGTATTCCGTGTTGTTGCCTGACCAGCTGTTGACGTCACCGGCAAGGTAGAACTCCGGCTCAACTTCGGACTCGCTGTCCACTGTGATGTTAAGCGTACAACTATTCTCGGTCACATTGCTCACTGTGAGCGTCACGTCGCCGGCCACAGGGAAATTCATATTGGTTGTGGAGCTTTGGTTGAGCACATTGTCACCCACAACGAGGTTATCGGTGCGCAGGCATCCGTCATTGAATATTGACCAATCATTGGTTCCACTTGCCGTGTCAAACGATGAACTTGACGGGATGCGCGACAACTTGAACTGGATCATCGTCGCGCCACTGATGCTCAATGTGTAAGTGCCATCAGAGTGAGGCGTGAACAATAGCGGGCTCTTGGGATTCCACCCGCCGAACACGCCGGCACCAGTAATGCCAATCAGCCACTCGGGCTGGAAATTATATTGCTCTGTCACATCGGTCAACGACAGCCTGCTACTGCCACCGCCTCCGGTAATCTCATAGTACACATCTTCACTCACATTGCTGATGTTGTTCGTCTGATGGTCGTTGCCCCAACTACCATCATTGAAGAGCATATCGAAATGGTAATTAGCATCGGTGGATTCAAACTCGCGGTAGTAGAAAGTCGCACCGTTGATCACCTTAGTGTTAGCGGTAATGTCAACACCGTAGTTTGAATCATTGTTGCCATCACTTGCGCTGAAGATTTTGCAATATACCGTGCTCCATCCCGGATCTTTGAGGTAGACCGTGATGGTCTTCTCAGCCACCGGCTCGGGCTCAGGCTCAGGTGCCACAATGCGGTACTCGCGCGTCACTTGACTGTCGTTGATGATTTGGCTGACATTGGTCGATGCGTTCGTGCGCTTTAGCGCTACCTTGATGGTCATGTTTTGGTCCACGTGGATAACGCCACCATCGGCAATCTCGGTTGACGCGGTAGTCGGGTCTGTGCCGTCGGTTGTATAGACGAGGGTCACATTGAAGGTGTTGCCACCTTGTGTCATGGTGGCACTGCGATTTAGCAACACAGCGCTCACGTCAAAGGCCTTGCTATAGGTGCCCGAGGTCTTGGTCAGCCATGCCTTGTTGAGATTGGAGGTGAGGCCAACGTAGTACTTCCAATGATAGCCTTCGGCAATGAGTTTGTCACTGCTGTTGGACGGCAGGGTGTACCCGGTGCCCATCACAGCGCGCAACGTCATTGCCGAACCGGTTACACGCGCCATATAGTAGTTTTGAGTGCTCGCGGTGGCGTTGGATGCCGGTAAACTGCTGGTGTTGGTGATGCCGGCGAGCTTGCGCACGGCAATCATGTTGTTAATGTCGTTCTTGTAGTCGCGCCAGTGCTGGTAGAACACGCATGGAGTACCGGGCATGGCAAGCATGTAGGCGTTGGCTGCCACAGTGTCGCGCACTATCGGGTCCTTAGCGTTGTTGCTGCGCGTCTGGGTGTCGTGGTTCTCAACAAAGGTCACCGCCCAGCGCCTGTAGTTGCCGCTATCATAGTTAGAACTCACCAACGGATATCCGCCGCGGTTGCCGTTGCTGGTGACGGACACTTCCTCGTCGAGCTTGCGCCAGTCCTGATTGACGACGGCATCGCGCACCGTGATGCGGAACTGGAAGTCAAACGCCGCGCTAGTGGGGGTGCCGTTCACCGCGGTCCCGTCAATCCACGACTTGATATTGTCCGAGCTCTTCCACGTCTCGCCCACACTGTAGGTAGGTTGCGCAGCTGTGTTGTACAACGCGGTATAGGCAGGCGAGTAGCCGCTCGTCATATCGTAGCGAAATCCAACGTAGCCAAAGTCATTGAGCAGCATGTTGAGGTACGCCTTGACGGCATTCTGCACGTTGGTGCTCATGTGGTCCAGGTCTCGCATGCCGTTCCAGTCCTCGCCGGTGTCGGCATTGGAGCTCAAGCTCTCACCGCTCTGCAGGTGGTTGGCGGTAGCACCGCTGTCATCATCGCTACAAATATCGCTTGCCGTCAAGTGATAATGAACGTTGTTGTACACTTCGTCCGGAAAGTCGGTCCAGTTGGTCATCGAGTGGCGGTGGTTAATCACCACGTCGCCAATTACGCCGATGTTGTGACTATTCATGGTGCTCACCATTGACAGCAACTCGTTCTTTGTGCCGAACGTGCTGTTGTAGTTGGTGAACCAGTACCACGGCTCGTAACCCATCTGGTTGCCATTGCCGCAGTTACCGGCATTGGGAATCCACAGTAGGTCAAACGTACCGGCCATCTCAGCCGCCTCGTCGGCGAGCTGTGTCCATTTGGTGTCGCTGTAACTGTCCCAGTAGAAGCCTTGGAGCATTACGCCGCCGTAGTTGTCGGGCCAGCCGAGCGACGACGCGACCGGGGCGGTGCATGCCAGAGCGAGCACTGTCATCAAGGTGGAGACTGTCTTTGTCTTCATCAGTTTGTTGGGGGGGGTAAAGTGTGAATAAAATTATAGTGGATTTTGGTTATTTAGCGTTTGGGTTATTACGATTGTGTTACAAAGGTAGTGTAATTATTTAATATTCAAAGCAAAATCGCACCAAAACCCTTAAAAACTAT
>CAMHDX010000122.1 GCA_946183895.1 uncultured Porphyromonadaceae bacterium
TGCCATGCAGGTTGTACTGCTTGATATAAGCCTCGGTGCCGCCATAGCCGATGGTGCAGTCGCGCACCTCGACCACTCTGGCGTGCCCCAGGTCGTTGATTACAACGCGAATAAACAGGTCGTTGACCTGATGAGCGCCGGCAATCAACGCCACAACGATGGCAAACAGCGCCATCACCGCGCGAGCGTGGAGAGTACGTAGTGCCTTCATATCATCGCTATCGCTATCTTCTTGACAACATAGGCCACCACACCCACCAGCACGATCAATCCGCACAATGTGAGCAGCGGATACGAGTCGTACCAACCCAGCATTGTTGACAACCACGACTGGCTATAGGTAGTGGCAGTCGCGTCGGTCATCATGGGACTTGACATCTCGGCCGCGCTGATTGTGGCAAGCGAGTCTAACGGCAACGTCTGCTCTAGCGCGGTGGTATCCTCGTCGCGGTCAACGTAGCTGACATAGGGCGCCGACACGCTCGTCGCCCATGAGGTCAACAACACGACAAGGCACATCAGCCACCTTGTCTTTAACACGGCTTTCATTACATCAGGTGTTGGGGAACAAGTCGGGCATCGACGTCTTTTGCGCCTGGTCTACAGTGAAATAGTCACGCAAGCCGAAGTTGAGCATACTTGCCACGAACGACGACGGCCACTGCCTGACGGCGCGGTTCATCATAGTCGCGGCGTCGTTGTAGACCATGCGGCTCATGCGCACATTCTCCTCGTAGCCGCGCACCGAGTCCATCGTCTTGAGGTACAGGTCGTTCGCCTTGAGGTCGGGATAACTCTCACCGATGGCGAGCAGGCGCGAGAACACACTGCCCAACGCATCCTCCTGGGCATTGACATCGGCTGCCGAAGTAATCGGCGCCTGGCGACGTTGCGCGATCACCTGTTGCAGCGTCTCGCTCTCGTGCTTGGCATAGGTCGACGCGGTGCGAGCCACAGCCATCAACGCGTCCCAGCGGCTGTTGAGTTGCACCTCAATTTGCCCCAACGCGTTCTTGCAATTCTCGTCTAACCGCACCAGCGTGCGCTGGGTGGAGAATACATACAAAGCCACTGCCACAATCACCAGCAGCACGAGGCCCATCATGATAACTAATGCTGTAACCATAATTGTAGGATTTTAAATATTAGATTGGACTATACTTGAATGGTTTAACCGTGATTTTAGTTTTTCTTAACACTCGCTCAGCACAGGAGTGATGCGCTCGAGAATCTGCTCCATGCGCACACGCTGCGTAGCCATGTTGATGCGTATAAAGCCCTCGCCTGCCGCACCGTACATCGTGCCGCTATTCACCTGCACCCTGCCCCGCTCCAGCAGTTGCGACGTAATCTCGTCAGAGGTCTTGCCGGTGTGGCGGCAGTCAATCCACGCCAGGTAGGTGCCCTCAAGCGGCATCACTCCATAGGCGGGCAAGTGCTCGGCAAAGTGACGGCACAACAAGTCATAGTTTGCCTTGATATAGCAATTGAGCCCGTCCAGCCATTGCTCGCCGTCGTTGTAGGCGGCAATCAGCGCCTCCACGCCCAGCGGATTGACGTCGCACACCTCGTTGATGTTGAGCGCGCGGTCAATGGCGGCGCGAAAGTCCTCTCGCTCGGCGATGATGTTGGCAACCTGCAGGCCGGCTGTGTTGAAACTCTTGCTCGACGAGCAGCACACCACCGCGTCGTGAGCCAATTGCGGGTCAATGGTGGCGTAAGGAGTGTAGCGATTGCCTGGCATCACCAGTTCGCAGTGTATTTCGTCGCTGACCACAGTAACTCCGGCATCACGGCACAAGTTGCCAACGGCGAACAACTCCTCGCGCGTCCACAGGCGTCCGCCGGGGTTGTGAGGATTGCACATGATGAGCATGGTGTTGCGCGGCTGGGCGACGGCTGCCGCCAGAGCCTCGGTGTCCACGCGGTACAATCCGTCACCGTCGATGACTAGCGGCACCTCAACCACGTGGCAATCATTGTTGCGCACCGACGAGAAGAAACAGTTATACACCGGTGTGAGCAATATCACGCCATCGCCGGGGCGGGTCAACGCCTTGATGACAGCCGACAAAGCGGGCACCACGCCGGTGGTGTAGAGGATGTGCTCGCGGCGGATGTGCCAATCGTGTCGACGGGCAAACCAGTTGATAATCGCGTCATAATAGGCATCGGGCACGCGCTCGTAGCCAAACACGCCGTGAGCAACTCGCCGCTGCAGCGCGGCGGTGATGGCGGGCGCTACCTCAAAGTCCATGTCGGCGACCCATGCCGGCAACACGTCCTCGGGCACATTGTCCCACTTGTAGCAACCGGTGCCACGCCGGGTGGTCAGACGATCAAAAGGGTTCTCGGTTTTCATCTTATCGGTCTTTTTAGGTTTTCATTATTTGGCAATTCTGTCGGTTTAACAGGCATTGCGCTCGGTGATGACACAGTCGGCGGGGCCCTTGATATTCTCGTCAATTATCACCTCGCCTATGCTGTCGGCAACTATGGTGCCTGAGGCGGGATTCTTGATGCTCACCACGTGGCCGTTGATATTGGCTGTTACTGTGCTGTACTCGAACATCAGGTCGCTATCCTCGCCAAAGGTGCAATGCTCCAGCACCAAGCCCTCGGCGTAGCACAACGGCTGCTGACCGCTGATGTGGCAGTTGATTAACCGCAGATTGCGACTGTGCCACCCCAGGAATTCGCCATCAATCACACTATCGATCACCGTAACGTTTTCCACCTCCCAAAAGGCGTCCTTGGTCGTGATGCGCGCGTTGCGGATGACCACGTTCTTGACATACTGGAACACATACTTGCTGTCAATCACCAGGCCGTCAATATCCACGTCGCTGCAACCCATGAAGGGGTAAGTGCCGCCCATCATCGTCACGTCGCGCAGCCGCAGGCCGTGCACGTTCCAGCAGGTCTCGTCGGCATCGTTAATCACCACGCGCTCGAGCGTAAGGTTGTTCATCTCCCTGAAGAACTTGGGCGCGTCAATCACGGTGTCACGCATCACCATGTCGTTGCTGTACCATATCGCCGAGCGACTGCCTGCCTCAAACACGCAGTTAGTCACCACCGAGCCATCAACGTGCCACAGGGGGTATTTGCCAATAAACCGACAATTGTCACACTCGATGTCGCTACACTCCTTCAAGCCACTCTCACCCTCGGTGATCGTGACTCGCTCCAAGTGCACGCCGTGGCTCTCAAACAAGGGTCGCTCGCCGCCATAGGTTTTGTCCTTAATCAGTTGCATTTTATAGTTTTATAGGTTTATCTGTTATGTTGGGTTTAACATATTTCACATACAATCGCACCAGGAAGATCGCACCCCTGAAGCACAACTCCAGGCACATTGCCAGCCACACGCCCGCCAGCCCCATCGTGCCCACCAGCAGCGCCGATAACGAGAGGCGCACAAGCCACATGCTCGCCAGGTTCATCACACACGGCACCAAAGTGTCGCCGGCACCCACCATCACGCCATAGCACACAATGGCGGCGCCGAACAGTGGCTCGGCCCACGCCTCAATGCGCAACACCGTCGTGCCCAGCGACACCACATCGGCAACCGAAGTCATGATGGACATCATCAACGGCGCGGCAAGGTATAGCACCACACCCATCAGGCCCATGATGAACATTCCGCTCGCCACCGTGATGGTCGAGAATCGTCCCACCAGGTCGCGGCGCTTGGCGCCGACACTCTGTCCAATGAGTGTGGTAGCAGCGTCGGCGATGCCGTAGCCTGGCATGTAGCACAGGCTCTCGGCGGTGATGGCAAACGCGTTGGCTGCAAGCGCCACACTGCCCAGGGGCGCCACAATGGCGGTTATCAGCACCGCGGCGCCACTCATCATCGTCGTTTGCAGCCCCATGGGGAAGGCGATGTTCCATGCACGCAGCAGCGTTGTGCGGCGCGGCACGTACTTGCCACGCTCGCGCGTCAAGCGCAACTCGCGAGAGCGAAACACCACATAGTACACCATCAACCCCGCGATGACAACCTCGGCGGTCACCGTGCCTATGGCGGCTCCGGTGACACCCAAGCCGGCGCCGGGCATGGTCAACGTCACGCCGGCAATGCTCACCTCGCGCGTGGGGAAGATGAAGAAGAAGTTGAACACCACGTCAAGTACACACATTAATATATTGAGCACACTCGGCACCTTCATGTTGCCGCTGCTGCGCAACATGCCGCCGGCAAGCATCTCCAGCTCAAGCGGCGGCAAGCCAATCATGAGTACCATGAAGTAGCGCGTCGAGTCAGGCACTATCGCCTCACTGCCGCCCAGCCACACCGGCAACCACGGACTGATGACCACGCCGACAAGCGAAATCGCCATCACAATCGCCGTGCATGCCACGAGCGCCTCGCGCAGCACATTGCGCGCGCGCAGGTTGCGACGTGCACCCAGCAGATGCGCCACCTGCACGCTGAATCCCATCGCTATCGCACTGCAGATGCCGCCAAAGAGCCACACTGTGGTCGACACCAAGCCTATCGACGCACCGGCATCAGCACCCAACCGCCCCACCATCGCCGAGTCGATATACATCATCACGATGGTGGTCAACTGAGCCAAAATGGCGGGCACACTCAGCTGAGCCGTGAGCAACAACTGTTGCCGCAGCGTCATTTCCTGCCCATTGCGAATCATCGCCATGAGCCCGTCCTTTGATGTCTCACGTGTCGCCATCAACGCAGTCTCTAAACAAAAGTACAAAATTACTCAAAACAATTGACGCGCACAACCCCCTCACTTAAATCACAATGCACAATGCACAATTCACAATGCACAATTCACAATGCACAATTCACAA
>CAMHDX010000123.1 GCA_946183895.1 uncultured Porphyromonadaceae bacterium
TATTACCTCTTTAATAGTGAGGACAAAACCGCAACTGTTGTGGCCAATCGCAATGAAATGGGCTCTATACTCCCCAACTCTTATAGCGGAGATGTCACAATACCGGCGACCGTGACCTATAACGGACAAACGTATACTGTAACCGCCATTAGCGAGAAGACATTCTCGGCTTGTGCTATAACCTCCATCCACATCCCAGCCAGCGTGACAACTATTGGGACTGATGCCTTCAGTGGGTGTACCGAGATGAAAGGGGTTTATATTGATGACCTCGCCAAGTGGTGTGAGACGCAATTTGCTAACCCCGAAGCTAATCCGTTGTTTCAGGCTAATCATCTATACCTTAAAGGGCAGTTGCTGACGGGGGCGGTTGTTATTCCAGATGACGTTGTCCGCATAAGCAATTATGCCTTTTGGGGTTGTGCTGACATGACCGAACTGACTATAGGCAAGGCGGTGAAAGCGGTTGGAGCCGGAGCGTTCTACTATTGCCGGTCGTTGAGAAAGGTGAATTGGAATGCTCGCAATAGTGGCGCCAGCGGTGACCCTGACCGTAATACCCCCATATTCAAGTACGACGATCCCATCAGTGAGATTGTGTTTGGTGATGAGGTGGAGAGTATCCCTAATTATTGTTGTTACCGGTTGTCCAACCTCAGGACGGCAACTTTAGGGCGCAGTGTCCGGACAATCGGTATTCGGGCTTTTGAGGACTGCAAAAGTCTATTGTCGGTTAACGTCCCTGCGTCACTCACTACTATAGATATGGATGCCTTCCAGCGATGCACATCGCTGGAGGCTGTGCACATTGAGTCATTGTCCGGTTGGCAGGGCATCACATTCGGTTCTGAGGTGTCTAATCCGTTGACCTATGCTCACCACCTGTATGTTGACGGCAAGGAAGTGGTTGATTTGGTCCTGCCGTCGGCGGGAAGGTCAATTAATGATTACGCCTTCAATGGCGCAACCTCGCTACGCAGCGTGACTATTCCTGCCACTGTGAATACTATCAAGCAATCGTTTATGGGTTGTACCGGCCTTGCAGTAGTGAGATTGCCTGAGACAATAAAGACCATTTATCCCAATTCGTTTAGCGGGTGCGAGTCACTTGAGGAGGTGTATTGTCCGGTAGCCGATCCTGCACAAATCAGTGCGTCTACTTTCACTGATACACCGATTCAGAATTGCCGGCTCTATGTGCCTCAAGGCTCCGGCGAGCTGTATGCAAACAAGGCTCCGTGGAAGTCGTTCGGCAGTATCATTGAAGCGTTGGACCCGCCCATTTGGCCTGCCGGTGCGTTGCTGGGCATCTTCCCGCATGCGGCTCAAATCCCCTTGGGCAGCACCTTGCAACTCAGTGTGGCTCCGTCGAGTGCTACTGTGCAATGGCAATCGGCCAATCCGGAGATTGTTCAAGTTGATTCGACCGGTATGGCTCATGCCTTGCAATATGGTGTCACCGATGTGACCATCACCGATGAGGCAGGCAACAAAGCCGTCTGCACGATTCTCGTCTACGGCGATATGGACGGAGATAAAAAGATCAGTATTGGGGACGTCAATGTGCTCTTGCAATCAATCCTCGAAACAAGCAAGTGAGGCCTTGCCTTAATCTTGTTTGAAGGCTTTAAAATTACTTCAGTTTTATATTAAATGAAATAACGATGAGAACAAAGATATTTCTGTTAGTAGGACTTTATTTACTACTCATGCCGTTTACGCTTGGCGCATTCGTCGTGGGAGAGTTGGAATATTCAGCTTACAGTAGCAATGGTGTTGATGGTGCTGAAGTTATTGCGCGCAATGAGCTGGTCAACGGCAGGTATAAGAATATCTATCCTACTGTGCTTGAAGGCGATCTGGTCATTCCGGCCGAAGTGACCTACGAGGGCAAGACCTATGCGGTGACAGGGATTCGTAGCTCGGTTTTTGCTGACTGCACCAAATTGAAATCGGTTTCTATACCGTCAACGGTCATAATTATTGAATCGGGTGCATTCAGCAATTGTACCCAGCTGGAAAAGGTCTATATGTTGTGTGCCAACGCGAATATCTACGAAAACGCGTTTTATAATTGTACTAACTTGAAGGGTGTGTATATCAACGACCTGTCGGCATGGTTCAGTTTGAAGTTCAAAAATGGAAATTACGGCCCAGCGTATAGCAATCCGATGTATTATGCCCACAATTTATACGTCAACGGCAAGTTGCTCAGCGGTGAGCTCGTTGTGCCCGATGGTGTCAGCGCCATTGGACAATATGCGTTGTATGGTTGTCACAATATTGAGGGATTGACAATAGGAAACGGGGTGACCTCCATTGCCGACATGGCATTTGCCGACTGCTCTGACCTGCAGTATGTCAACTGGAAGGCAGCTCGTGTTAACACTAATCCCAATAGCGGAGTTAGGCTCTTTGGCACAAACAATTCTATTAAGCAAGTGACATTCGGTGACGAGGTTGAGATCATCCCACACTCGGCATGTTGTGGTCTTAGTGCATTGGAAAGCGTGAAAATGGGCAAGAATGTGCGCAGTATAGGCTACTATGCCTTTGAGTTTTGTACTTCGCTTCGCTCAGTAAATCTGCCGCGAACGATTGAAAATATACTGGCAAATGCCTTCAATGGGTGTACCGGTTTGGAGGCTATCCACATTGAGGATTTGAAATGGTGGTGCGAGTTGGATTTCCAGGCGATGAGGGTTAATCCGCTCACTCTTGCCCATCACCTCTATCTCAACGAGGAGGAAATCCTTGACCTCACCATCCCTAATGATGTGACCACAATCAAGCAGAACGCCTTCCAGGGGGCAAGCGCATTAAAGAGTTTGACCGTACCCGAGGGTGTTACCGAAATCCAAGGTCACGCGTTTGAGGACTGCAGCGGTCTTGCCACGGTGAACTTGCCGGTAACCATAAAGCGGATTTACGGCTCGGCCTTCAACGGGTGCAGTGGCATTAAAGATTTCAATTGTTATTTTCCGGACCCGACAATCGTTGAGGTTAAGCAGGATGTTTACACGGTAGATGTGTTTGACAAGGTGCCGACTACGACCTGCACGTTGAATATACCCATCGGGTCAATCAACAAGTTTCGCAGCACCGAGCCGTGGCGCTATTTCCTCAACATCAGTGAATCATTAGAGCAGCCCGGCCTCCCGCTTGAGTTGTCTCCCATGGTAGCACAGCTGCCGGTGGGGCAGACGTTGGAGTTATCGGCCTCGCCCGTCACCGATGTGGCGAGTTGGCAGTCGGACGACACTAAGGTGGCGACGGTTACTGCTGCAGGTGTCGTGAAAGCGGTCGGTCCGGGCTCGGCTTACGTTACAGTGCGTGACAAGTATGGCAAGACTGCCTCATGCCTCGTGTTGGCGACCGGCGACATGAATGGCGATGGTCTGGTCAACATTGGCGACGTGAACGTCCTGCTCGACCAGATTCTCCAGCAAGAAAAGTGATTGAATTATCTCCCGTGAATCTACGTGAATTCACGGGAGATTTTTACAATTAGTGCGTCTTCGCCGACAATGGTGCCGCTATTGTTGGGGCAGACCTGCGGTTAGCTCTTCATAGAGTGCTACCGGACCGAGATGCCATTTTTTGGTGGGTTCCTGCTCCAGTCCAGCATAGGTCGTGGAGGCGTAAATCATTTTTATAGCATCAATCACGCTTAACCCTTGATGCTCATGGAGCATATCAGCCAGCCAAGCTACCTTGGCCGGCAGTAGCAAGTAAAGATTATCTTGAGTTACCTCCGGTATCATTGTTGTACTCTCTTAGCTTCAATAAAAGTCAGATAGTTTATTGCGGTTTGGCTGTGGAATAAGTATTGGTCAACCAACCTGTACGTCTTGAGTTCTGCAATGAGATTCTGCTTACTCAAGAATCCGCCTTCGAACAGTGCGAATGATGCATAAACACGATCGTTAGCAACCGGTCCATAGACGATGTCGTATGTATGGTTGTATCCAACTTGAGTGCGGTTGCGCATCACGAAGTCAACCCATTGCTCGGAGGGAGAATCAAAAATGAGGCAGGATAAAACCGATAATGCGCGCTTGTCAAAAGTGTATGAGTTGACATAACCTACCATGGCATCACACTCTTTTAAGCGGCGTTTAACCCAGTCCTCGGCTTGACGCGCCGAGGAGGTGGTATAGAAGCCGATACCATAGTCAAGGGTGCGATTGGAGGGGCGAACCTCGGGCTTCTCTACAATTTCTAAACTGCCATGGTATAGTATCATTTGTTTACTCGTGTACGTTGGTTGATGAAATCGTCAATGTCCTCCAATATCCATTGCCGGCTTTGAGAATGTAGTACCTCGTAGTGCCGCTCAAGATATTCAAGCACGTGGTATTGGTCAAAAACGCGCATAGCCGCTTGCCCAGAAATCCCCTTTGAGGTCTTGTACTGTTCCAAGCAGAATGATATAAAGAAAGCTATGTCTTGAGTCTTCTTGTCCATGTTACCATCGTGAATGGTTAGGCATTGCATACGCAAAGGTAATACAAAAACCTGTCACTTGCAAAAATAGTTGGTATTGTGTATTGAAGCAATAGAGCTACCGGTGGGTGGTGAGGACGTGCTGCAGGGCGGCGGCGGTGTAGCCGCCGGTGGCGGCGACTTGCTCGGGTGTGCCCTCGGCGACTATCGTGCCGCCCAGGTTGCCGCCCTCGGGGCCGAGGTCGATGATGTGGTCGGCGCTCTTGATGACGTCGAGGTTGTGCTCGATGACAATCACCGTGTGGCCCGCCTGGAGTAGCTGGTCCAGCGCGCGCATGAGCACGCTGATGTCGTGAAAGTGCAGACCGGT
>CAMHDX010000124.1 GCA_946183895.1 uncultured Porphyromonadaceae bacterium
TCGAAGCTCTTGCATGGTCCTTAACACATAGTCGGGTCTTCGACCCGCCCGACCTCTTCAAGGTCCGTTTTGAAATTTGACACACCCTCTTTAACCTTCAAGTTTTTGATATTTCAGAAACTTGAATTTATAATATCAGGCTTGGTTCAAGAAGGTCATGGCGTCGAGGGCGGCACGGCAGCCGTCGCCGGCAGCGGCGATGGCTTGACGATACTGCGCGTTGGCGACATCGCCGGCGGCGAACACTCCGTCAACACTCGTGGCAGTGGAGTGGTCGCGAGTGACGATATAGCCCGCCTCGTCAACCTGCACCTGTCCGCCCAGGAAGGCCGTGGCAGGCGCATGGCCAATCGCCAGGAAGAAGCCGTCAATCGGCAGGTCAAAGCGCTCCTCATCGGCTGTGCCGAGGTTGCGCACCAGGTGAGCGCCCTCTACCCCACCCTCGCCGTACAGTCCGACGGTGTTGCAGTTGTACAGCACCTCGATGTTGTCGCGCTCGGCAACGCGTTGCTGCATTGCCGCGCTGGCTCGCAGGTAGTTCTTGCGCACTATCATATAGACCCGCGATGCCAGATTGCTCAGGTAGTGAGCCTCCTCACACGCGGTGTCGCCGCCGCCCACCACAGCGACCACCTTGCGCCGATAGAAGAAGCCGTCGCACGTCGCGCACGCGCTCACGCCCAGCCCGGCATACTTGCGCTCATCGTCAAGACCGAGATACTTAGCCTGCGCGCCGGTGGCGATAATCACGGCATCGGCGGTGACGGTTGAGCCATCTTCAAGCACGGCGGTGAAGGGACGCTGCGACAGGTCAATCGAGCGCACGGTCGCTGTGACAATGTTGGCGCCCACATTGATCGCCTGCTGGCGCATATTCTGCACCAGCATGTTGCCGTCAACCCCGTCAGGAAAACCGGGGAAGTTCTCGACCATCGTCGTGGTTGTCAGTTGTCCTCCGGGCTGCGGGCCCTCGACAAGCAATGCCGACATGGCGGCACGCGCCAGGTATATCGCGGCGGTGTACCCTGCAGGGCCGCCACCGATAATCAAACATTTATAGTTCATAGTTCAAATGTATATTATCAATATTATCAAGTCGTTAATTAATCCAGCAAGCAGCGATAGATGAGCGCGTGGATGTTGCTGCGGGCACTCACTCGGCCAAAGGCGGGATTGTTGCGAGTGGGCGACACGCGGTTGCTCATGAACACATAAATCAGGTCGTTGTCGGGATCGACCCAGAAGCTCGTGCCCGTGAAGCCGGTGTGCCCAATTACCGACGGACCCGCCTCGGCACAGGTGTTGCTCGCGTCAGGATTGCCTATCACCGGCTTGTCAAAGCCCAAGCCGCGATGACTGTTGGGGCTCTTAGCGGTCAGGAAGGTATTAACGGTCGACTCCGAGAGGAAACGATGGCCGCCATAGGTGCCGCCATTGAGCCACATTTGCAACAATTTGGCAAGGTCGCCGGCAGTGCTGAACAGTCCGGCATTGCCCTGCACACCCAGCGAGAACGCCGACAACTCGTCGTGGACATAGCCGCGCACATGCTGCTTGCGCAGGTAGGTGTCAACCTCGGTGGGTGCTATCTCGCCGAGCGGAAACTTGTCGGCGGCACGATAGCAGGTGTGCCACGCGCCCAGGGGCGCAAAGATGTTTTTCTCGTCAAACACATCGAGGCGCTCGCCACTGATGCGCTGCATCGCGTCGGCGAGCAGCGAGAAGTTCAGGCACGAGTACAGGTAGCGTTTCTCGCCCACGCGCGCACCATAGATGCCCTGCATGACCGCGTCGTAGGTCGCCGTGCCACCATACAGGTCGCGAGCGATCGCTACGGGGAACTGCGGCGTCGCCACCGGCGAGAGGATGTCACTGCGCAGGCGCGCGTCGTCGTGGCCCCATGCGTTGTTCATAACCTTGATGTGATGGTGCTCATCGGGCTTGCCGGTGATGAGCGGACCGCTGTAGGTGGTGGTGTCCATCATCATCAGCCACATGCTCAGGCTGGGCGGCATGCCGGTCTCGTGGTACAGCAGGTCGCGGAAGGTGATGTCGCGCTTGTCGTCGCGACGCAAGCCCGGAATGTAGAGGCTCGCCGGCTCGTCAAGGCTGAACCCGCCACGGTCGTACACCTTCATCACCGCACTGAGCGTGCCGGTCGCCTTGGACACCGACGCGCAGTCGTACAGCGTCGACGTGGTCACACGCTCGCCGCTGCCGTATGCCATCTCGCCGTAGGCGCGGTTCACAATCACCTTGCCGTGACGCGCCACCAGCACTTGACAGCCGGGAAACGCGTGCTCGCGCACGGCATAGGTCGCTACCGAGTCGATTTTGTTTATCAGTCGGTTGTCCACACCCACCATTTGGGGCATGGCATAGCCCAGGCGGGTGGCGGCATAGTGCACCCCCACGCCGGGCTTATAGGTCTTGCCGCCGCCCACGGGTCGCACGGTGACCGGCAACACGCCACAGGCGGCGTTGCCGCCAAAGGCCGTCTGCACCGCCAGGTCGCGCGCCAGAGTGCTGTCGTCGTAGGTCAGCACAACAGCGGCGGCATCGTCAAGCGCGCTGCCGTAGTTCTTGATGTCGTAGGGCGCGGCGGTGAGCATCAGCACCGAGTTCTTGACCTTTGCCACCAAATTGCGGGCCACGAGTTGCGTGGCTTGTGAATTGTCGTTGACACCAATGAGCACCAGGGTATAGCCGCCCCGCTTCAACTCACGGGCAAGCGCGGCGAGGTCGGTCGACGGTGACACGTGGCGGTGCATCGCGATGTGAGCATAGTCATCGGCACGGTCATGATAGATGTTGCCGGCGATGGCACTGTCACCACCGATGGTCAGCACAGCGATGCGCTGGCGCTCCAGGTCGCGCACCGGCAGCAGATTTCGCTTATTGGTCAGCACCGTGATGGACGCGGCGACCAGCCGGTCTTGCAGTGCCAGGGTCGCCGGGGTGTCCAGCCGGGCGACCAGATTGTCCAGGTCTATGTCGGGCTGCGGCTCGGCAAGGCCAAGAGCATACTTGAAGCGGAGTATCTTGCGGCAGCTCTCCTCCACCCGCTCACGCGAGATGGTGCCGGCGGCAATAGCGCTCATGACAGCGTCAATCTCCTGCTCCACATTCTCGGGCATGAGCAGGATGTCGTTGCCGGCGATAAACGCCTCAACGGCGGCACTGCTACCCGCTGGCACATGGTCGGCGGCGCCCTTCATGCCCAGCGCGTCGGTGATGATGAGGCCCTCAAAGCCCATGTCGCGCTTGAGCAGGTCGGTGACACAACGCTGGCTGAAGGTGGTCGGGGCGACGTCCTTGTCGATTGCAGGCACATTGAGGTGGGCGGTGAGAATGCCGCCCAAGCCACTGTTGATGTATTGTCTGAACGGGACAAGTTCGCACTTGTTCAGCTGCTTGAGTGACTTGTGAATGGTGGGTAACATCTTGTGCGAATCGTCAGCGGTGGCGCCGTGGCCGGGAAAGTGCTTTGCCACCGAGAGCACGCCGCCGTCTTCCAGACCGCGCGAAAAGGCGATGGCACGGCTTGACACCAGTGCGGGGCTGTCGCCATAGGCGCGGTTGCCGAGCGTGGGCTTGTCGGCGACGTCATTGACGTCGACCACCGGCGCCAGGTCAATGTGGATGCCCATGATGCGGCACTGGCGGGCAACCTCGCGGCCGTACTCGTAGAGCAGTTGCTCGTCGGTCACGGCACCCAGGCGCAGGTTGCGCGGGAAGTCGCGCAACTCCTTCAATCGCATCGCCAATCCCCACTCGCCATCAATGCTCACCAGCACCGGCACACGCGCCACATGGCGCATGTGATTGGTCACAGTGGCCTCAACCACCGTCCCGCTCTCGTGGTAGATGATGCCACCCACCCTCTGGCGACCCACCAGGTCGTCAACGCGCGCCAGCGCCTTGTCAACATTGGTGGGGGTGATGGCTGCCATCATCAGTTGCGCCACGCGGTCTCGCTCGCTGAGCGTGCTGTACACACTGTCGACCCAGCGCTCCATGGCAGCGCGGTCAGTGTGGTTATAGATGGCGGGCGTCACGGCTTGAGCCACAAGGCCCAGCGTAGCGACAAGGATTGCTACAAGATGTCTCATCGTTTTGTTAGTCTAATTACTTCAGGTTCGTTTGAAGGTTATCTAAAGTAGAGGGTGTGTCAAAATGCAAGGTGGGTTAGCAATGAAAATCAAAATTCTTGCCGCAGCGGTTGTTGAAGTTCCTCTACGAGGAACAGATAACTTGCTCACTATGACCAAGCTGCGAGCATCTTCGAAGCTCTTGCATGGTCCTGAACACATAGTCGGGTCTTCGACCCGCCCGACCTCTTCAAGGCCCGTTTTGCATTTTGACACACCCTCACAGCAAGCTTCGTGTCCGAAGCTTGAATCACTTCTTGACCATACGGGCCTCGGTGGTCGTGGTCAGGTGCTTGCCCGCCTTGCCCTGGTCCTTGACGTACTGCATCACATGGTCGCCGTAGGGCACCTCGTCAAGGAAGAGCACCTTGGCGCGAGTGAGCGGCACCATGTAGTCGCCACCGTTGCTCAGGTAGTTGATGGTTGCCACTTTGTAGCGCTTCTTGGGGTCAATCTTCTTGCCCTTGAGCTTGGCGCTTGTCACCTTGCCCTGCTCGTTGTAAGTCACGAGCATACCACGGCTCAGGGCGTCGCCGCCACGGCCCGCCATCACGCCGAGCGCCTCAATGAGGTCGGCTCCGCTGATGTCCAGCACCACATATCGGTTGTCAAACGGGAACATTGACATGATCAAGCCCTCGGTCACAG
>CAMHDX010000125.1 GCA_946183895.1 uncultured Porphyromonadaceae bacterium
CACATAGTCGGGTCTTCGACCCGCCGGACATCTTCGATGCCATCATTGCTCGTCATTGTGGAGACGACGGATAAATGATTTTGTTTTTCCCTCGACTTGCACTACCGTTGGCTGGGGCCGAAGGTAGGCGGCGCCTCGGCAATGGCAAATGAAAAAAATGCTTTTTCATTTGCCATTGCGCTCGACTTGCACTACCGTTGGCCGGGGCCGAAGGTAGGCGGCGTCTCGGCAATGGCAAATGAAAAAAATGCTTTTTTCATTTGCCATTGCGCTCGACTTGCACTACCTTTGCAATTAATTGATGAGAGAGACGTTCAATGGGTATTGAAGTGCTAAAGGCGAAGGATATTCACAAGCGGTTCGGCGCGCTCGAGGTGCTGCGCGGCATCTCACTGGAGATCGCGCCCCATGCGGTGACCGCGATTGTCGGTGCCAGCGGTGCCGGCAAGACGACGTTATTGCAGGTGTTGGGCACGCTGGAGCGGCCAGACAGCGGCGAGGTGACCTATGGCGACACCCGAGTGTACGCGCTCAGCGACAACGAGTTGTCGCGATTTCGCAATCGCCACATCGGCTTCGTGTTCCAGCTGCACCGGCTACTGCCCGAGTTCACCGCGCAGGAGAATGTGGCGCTGCCCGCCATGATTGGCGGCGAGCCCCGCGGCGAGGCGATGCGCCGTGCCGCCGAGTTGCTCGAGGTGGTGGGCCTGAGCGAGCGGTTACGGCACCGCCCGTCGCAGCTCAGCGGCGGCGAACGGCAGCGCGTAGCCGTGGCGCGGGCACTGATCAACAATCCCGATGTCATCCTCGCCGACGAGCCCTCGGGCAGCCTTGACACTCACAACAAGAACGAGTTGCACCGGCTGTTCTTTGACCTCGCCGCCGACCGCGGACAGACCATCGTCATTGTCACCCACGACGAGCAGCTTGCCGCGCGCGCCCACCATGTGTTACACATTAATGACGGACTGATAGTCGCCAATGACAAGCATTAACCGCAACATATTCATCACGCTGCTCGCCCTGATGGCGCTGAGTGCCTGTGGCGACAAGCAGCCGATTGAGGAGATCTACACCGACTTCCGCCTGGACATTGTCACCTACGCCGGTCACACCGACGAGGGCGGCATCCACTCGTTTGACTACTACGGTCCCGACAACGGCGAGCCGACGCGGCTGGTGTACGTGGGCAACCTCGCGCCGCGCGGCGACGGCGAGCGCGTGCTGCTGCGCTACACCACCAACGACGCCCTCGCGCCCGGCGCGGTGGCGACGCTGACCTCGTGCATGATGACCGCGATAGTGAGCGACACGCTGCGCGTGACCGAGCGGCAGCCCGGGCAGCTGCCCGCCGACCCCGTGAGGCTGCGCAGCATCTGGCGCACAGGGCCCTACCTGAACGTGCACTGCGAGCTGGAGTACACCGGCGAGACGCGCGAGTTCGGGCTGGTAGCCGACGCGACGACGCTCGCGGCAGACACCGTGACGTGCCGGCTGGTGCACGGCCTCATGGGCGCGCACCCCATGCAGTGGCGCACCTGCTACGCCAGCTTCTGGATTGGCGACTGCCTGAGCAAGCCCTCATGCCGCGTGCTGCGCGTCATCGTCCCCAACGACGTGATTCGCCCCGACAAGAACGTCTACTATTTTGACAATCAATAAATTACAAACCAATACAAACTTTAATCATCAAGCCCCGCGGGGCTTGAAAACGACACAATTATGGCAAAAGAAAAACAACAAATCCAAATTGAGGTCCCTGCCGACGAGATGCAAGGACGATACGCTAACCTCGCAGTCATTGCACATGGTCCCAACGACTTCTTTATCGACTCGATACTCATGGCTCCCAACACGCCCAAGGCGCGCGTGCAGAGCCGCGTAATCATGACGCCGGAGAACGCCAAGCAGTTTGCCATCGCGCTGCAGCAAAACATCCTCAAGTACGAGCAGACCTACGGCGAAATCACTCCGCGCCAGCCCCAACAGACCATTGACGACAGCTATCTGCCGTTCCCAACCCCCAAAGGCCAAGCATGAATCCACTGTACATCTACAACACGTTGTCGCGCACCAAGGAGCTGTTCCGCCCCCTCAATGAGGGACGCGTGGGCATGTATGTGTGCGGCCCCACCGTCTACGGCGACGCCCACCTGGGCCATGCCCGTCCCGCCATCACCTTTGACATCCTGTTCCGCCTGCTGCAGCACCTGGGTTACAAGGTGCGCTATGTGCGCAACATCACCGACGTGGGCCATCTGGAGCACGACGCCGATGACGGCGAGGACAAGATAGCCAAGAAGGCGCGGCTGGAGCAGTTAGAGCCCATGGAGGTGGCGCAGTATTACACCAATCGCTATCACAAGGCGATGGACGCCCTGGGCGTGCTGCCCCCCAGCATCGAGCCGCATGCCAGCGGCCACATCATCGAGCAGGAGCAGCTCGTCGAGCAGATTCTCAAGGCAGGTTACGCCTACGAGAGCGACGGCAGCGTCTACTTCGACGTGGAGAAGTACGACCGCGACCACGGCTACGGCCGCTTGTCGGGCCGCTCGCTGGAGAACACGCGCGACGCCAGCCGCGAGGGGCTGGACGGCGTGGGCGAAAAGCGCAACCAGGCCGACTTCGCCATCTGGAAGCACGCCCAGCCCGAGCACATCATGCGGTGGCCCTCGCCCTGGGGCGACGGCTTCCCCGGCTGGCACTGCGAGTGCACCGCCATGGGGCGCAAGTACCTGGGCGAGCAGTACGACATCCACGGCGGCGGCATGGACCTGGTGTTTCCGCACCACGAGTGCGAGATCGCGCAGGCGGTTGCCAGCACCGGCGTGCAGCCCGTGCGCTACTGGATGCACAACAACATGATCACCATCGGCGGGCAGAAGATGGGCAAGAGCCTGGGCAACTTCATCACGCTCGAGCAGTTCTTCACCGGCGACCACGAGTTGTTGTCGAGCGCCTACGGCCCCATGGTCATACGCTTCTTTATCCTGCAGGCGCACTACCGCGGCACGGTGGACTTCAGCGACGAAGCATTGCAGGCCGCCGACAAGGCGCTCAACCGCCTGATGGACGGCTGGCGCCGCCTGGGCGAGCTGCAGCCCGCCGCGGCGAGCACAATCGAGGTGCCCGACTTCAAGGCGATGTGCCTCGAGGCGCTGTGCGACGACCTGAACACGCCCATCGCCATCGCCCACCTGTTTGACGCTTGCCGCATCATCAACCAGGCCGCCGACGGCACCATCGCGCTGAGCGCCGAGGCGATCGAGACGCTCAAGTCGACCTTCAGCACTGTCGCGTTCGACCTGCTGGGCCTGCGCGACACCACGGCGGGCGACGCGTCGGTCAATCTGGAGCCCTACCGCAAGGCGGTTGACCTGCTGCTCAACCTGCGCGCCGCCGCCAAGGCTGCACGCGACTGGGCGACGAGCGACCGCATCCGCGACGAGCTGGCAGCCGCCGGCTTTGACGTCAAGGACACCAAGAACGGATTTGAATGGACAGTCCGTTAGTCTCGGTCATTGTACCGATATATAACGTAGAACCCTACCTGCAGCGGTGTTGCGAAAGCATCGCCGCTCAAACCTGTGACAACATTGAGGTGATACTGGTGGTCGACGGCGACCAGAGCGACGGCAGCGAGGAGCTTGCCGGCGAGTGGTCGCGACGCGACCGCCGGTTCACCGTGGTCAAGCAGCCTCACGGCGGCTTGGCGGCGGCGCGCAATACCGCGATTGAGCGCGCCAGCGGCACCTGGCTGATGGCAGTCGACGGCGATGACTATGTGCCGCGCGACGCCATCGCCAACCTCATGGCGGCAGTCACCGCCGACACCGACGTGGTGGCGGGCGACTGGATACTCTTTGACGACGGCAGCGAGCCGCGCGGCGGCAAGTCACGCGCAGCCGGCATCACCATGACCGGCGACGAGGCGCTCGAGGCGATTCTGTATCAAGACGGGCGGCTCACGGGCTCGGTGTGCGCGCGGTTGCTACGCCGCTCGCTGTTCGACGAGGTGCGCTTTCCGCCGGGACGCCTGTACGAGGACCTGGCGGTGGCGCGGCAACTCTACCGGCAAGTGCGCCGCGTGGCGGTGATTCCTCAGGTGGTCTACTACTACCGCCAGCACCGCCGCGGCAGCATCCTTGACGACTTCAAGCCGCAGCGTGCCGATGTGCTCGACATCCTCGAGGCACAACTGCACGATGCCGATGCCGCACTGACACCCGCTTTCAAGGCGCGACTGCTCGCCGCGGCGTTCAACCTGTGGCGCCTGGCACCCAAGAGCGCCGACTACGACGCCCTGAGAGGGCGATGCCGAACCATCATCAAGCGTCACCGGCGGGAGTGCATCACCAACTCAAAGGTGCGCCTGCGCGACCGCGCCGCCTCGCTTGCTTCTTACCTGTTTATCGGTTAACGAGACCCGAAACGACTATGAGACTACCCGACATACGTGCAATCATCGCGGCGCTGGCGTTGCTCATCGCCCTGAGCCTGACCGTGTCAATGACCATGTGCAGCAGCAACCGCGTGGCGCTGGCGGTCGACGCCTTCACGCTGAGCAAGTCCACGGGCATCACCGTGGGCGACGGCAGCGACTTGTGCTTTGACCGCATCGCCCGTGACCAACTCACGGTCAACTACGACGCCGACCACAACTGCTGGCGCTGGCAGGTGAACGCCGCCGCGAGCGACACCCTGCCCTACTACAAGGTCAACAACCACAATCCCAACCTGCATGAGCTGGACGCCGGCGACAAGGTGGAGGTCAAGCTGGGCTCGCGATCG